>CAUTEL010000048.1:0-8750 GCA_963537185.1 uncultured Oribacterium sp.
GTATAAGCATCCACATCGATGACTTCTCCTGCAAAATAGAGTCCCGAAACCTCCTTCGCTTCCATTGTCTTCTTGGAGAGAGCTCTTGTATCAATACCGCCTATAGTAACAATGGCTTCCTTGTAGTCTCCTGTAGCGGCAATCGTAAAGCTAAAACGATGAAAGAGCTTTAAAATCTTTTTTCGTTCTTCTTTTTTAAATTCCGAGGCTCTTTTTTCTAAAGCAACTCCCTCTTTTTCCAAGCGTTTTAGAAAGCATGGATAAAGCTGCTTGGGAAGCTTTTCTTTAATTAAATCTTTGATACTCTCTTTTCCTCTTTTTTCACATTCTGCCAAGAAAGAAGAATCAAAGTCCCCCATTTCTCCTTTTAAATCTATGACAATCGAGAAACTCCCCATGGGAGCTTCATTGATCATCGGAGAAAGCTCTGCAGAAAGGGAAAGAACGGTCGGGCCGAATACGGAGTCCTTTTGAAAATAGAGTTCTCCCGACTTTTTCCCGTAGATTTTCCCTTTTTCGTCTTCCACGCTCGCAGTAATATGCTTTAGCTTCAGCCCGGAAAGAGAAAAAACATCCTCTTCCAAAACCTCCATTTTTACCAGAGAGGGATAGAGCTTCGTAACGGGGACAGATAGTTCTTTTGCAAAGCGGTAACCGTCGCCGGTAGAGGGATAAGAAAGCCCTCCGGTTGCAAGTATCAGTTTTTTCGTAAAAACTTCCTTTCCACCGATTTGACAAAGAAAGCCGTCTTCCTTTTTCTTAATCGCCTTCAAAGTCTGATTGCACTCCACCCTGACACCAAACTTTTTCAAGGCGTTTTTTAAAGCATCTGTCAGGGAATAGGCCTTGTCACTAAGCGGAAAAATTCTACCTCCCCGCTCTTCCTTTAATGCACAGCCATAGTTCTCAATGAATTCCATCAAATCCCGATTACTAAAAGAACGAAAGGCAGGATAAAGAAAACGGGGGTTTCTAAGAAAATGGGCAAAAAACTGCTCTTCTTCACAGCTATTGGTGAGATTTCCCCGCCCTTTCCCCGTAATAAAAAGCTTTTTCCCAAGCTTTTCATTTTTTTCAATTAAAAGAACCTCGGCTGCCCTGTTGGCCCGCCTTGCGGAAACTGCCGCCATCATCCCTGCAGGTCCGCCACCAACTACGATAATATCCACTTTTTTCCCTTTTATATCGACCTTAGTTTTTTTATGTCCTCTTTCACTGCGAAAAACAGTTGAAAGCTCCATCTATTTTTTTGCCGGCAAAGCAGAAAGCACAAACATATTATAAATGGCCTTGATAGCCGCCTCAAAGTTTTCATTCTTTACACCGATTATGATATTGTACTCGGAAGAACCCTGATCAATCATTTTAATATTGATATATTCATGGGCAAGGGCAGAGAAAATTCTTCCGGCTACACCTCGAGAAGACTTCATTCCTCTTCCTACAACCGCAATGAGGGCAAGATCCGATTCCAGTTCAATGAGATCCGGATTCACGACTCTTTGAATTCCCTGCAGGACTTCCTGCTCATGCGACTCCAGCTCTTCCTGATGAATGAAGAGGGTTAAGGTATCAATTCCGGACGGAGTATGTTCTACAGAGATTCCGTTTTCTTCTATAACGGAAAGTACCTTTCTGATAAAACCGATTTCCGCGTTCATCATGGCTTTTTCAATGTTAATCGAACAGAAATTTTTCTTTCCGGCGATTCCTGTAATAATAAAACGAGGTTTTTTCAGAGTATTGGCCACGATCATCGTACCGTGGTCCTCCGGCGCATTCGTATTTTTAATCTGAATGGGAATTCCTTCTTTTCTTACGGGAAAAATAGCATCCTCATGTAAAACTCCCGCTCCCATATAGCTTAATTCTCGAAGCTCTCTATAGGTAATGTAATCAATTACCTCAGGCTTATCCACTATGCGAGGATCGGAAACCAGAAAACCGGAAACATCTGTCCAGTTCTCATATAAATCCGCATAAACTGCTGCTGCAACGAGAGAGCCTGTAACATCGGAGCCACCTCTACTGAAGGTCACTACCTCTCCCTTTTCATTTACCCCGTAAAATCCCGGAATTACTGCATATTCTACGGATGAAAGAACGAACTTCGTAAGCTCCTCAGTCTTCTTAAAATCACAGGAAGTTCCGGAAAAGAAAATCAATTGTTCCGCATCGATAAAGGGAAAGCCCAGATATTCCGCCATGATACGCGCATTCAAATACTCCCCTCGAGATGCTGCATAGTCAAGACTTGCTCCACCCGTAAGTCTTTTCACGATTTCCGAGAAATCTTCCTCAAGAGAAACGGATAAGGATAAGCCGTCGATAATCTCCTGATAGCGCTTCTTGATTTTCTCTACAATACCCTCTATGTCCTTCTTCTTTTGTACCGCCTCATATAAAGAAATAAAAAGGTCGGTAACCTTGGTATCCTTACTATTTCTTTTTCCCGGTGCGGAAACAACGATATATCTCCTCTCCCGGTCTGCCATTACGATATTTTTTACCTTTTCAAACTGTTCACTGCTCGCACAGGAGCTTCCCCCAAATTTTGCAACCTTAAGCATGATTTTTTTCCCTTTCTCCATATACAAAAAGAATGGGAAAATTGTATCATTTTCCCATTCATGAAACAAGACTCGATTTATTCCCAAAGTAAAGCTGATACAAGGCCTGCTTTTACTTTAAACTGTATGATGGATTTCGTAATTGTAATTTATTCATTACGAATCGCCGCAAGTGGACTTAACTTCATAGCCCGAACTGACGGGAAGTATCCCGAGAGCATTCCCACAAGCATAGCAAAGACGATGGCAAAAGCCGCAAGCCAGAGCGGTATTGTAGAAATGTTTCCACCGCCTCCTCCTGTATAGCTATCTACCATATCTCCTCCGCCGGAGGAAAGGAAGTTGATGATAAAGGAAACACCATAGCTTAAAACAATACCGACCATACCTCCAAGGATTCCGATTAAAGCGGATTCCGTAAGGAACATATTCCGAATGTCTCCCATATCGCAGCCCAATACCTTCATGACTCCGATTTCCTTCGTTCTCTCAAATATGGACATCATCATCGTATTCATGATCCCGATTGCTGCAACAAGGAGAGAAACCGCACCGATTCCTCCTAATACGAGCTGTGTCGTCTTGATCTGCTCCTGCGCCTGTTTTAACCACTCAACCTGTGAATAACAGGAGTAGCCCATATCCGTAATCTGCTTTTGCACATCGGCTACATTATTCATATCGTCTACAAAAACATAAGCCTGGTCATAGGAGTAATAGCGCAAAGGTTTTCCATTTTTTCCGGTTTTGGGATTCGGAACAAGACTCTTTTTATATATTTTCTTCAAAAAAGCCTTTAAACTGTCCAAATCAGCATACACATAGCTGGAGTCCTCGCTGTAATCTTCTGCACCGCCTTCCATTACCCCGGCCGTTTTTATAATATATTTTTTCTGTGGTTTATTTGGGCTGCCTGCACTCTGTGCTGTGCCGGGTTTACTTGTGTCCTGGGCTTCCGGAAAAATATAGAAAAGCGTTTCTTTCATTGGATCAATCGTATAATTTTGATCCCAGTTATTCCCCTTATGAAAGGAGCCGGCAACGGTATTTCCATATATCAGGCTTAACTCGGCATCTCCCTTTTTGGGAAAATCGCCTTCCTTTAGTTTCATTTGCTGAAAGTATGCCTGAGAAACGCCTCGAATACTGAAATCTCCTTGAAGGGCCCCTGACTTTGCCGTCACATACAGTTCGAGTGATGGAGATGTCCCGGTAACATGCGGAATATTTTCAAAGGACTTAATGCTATCATCCGTTAATTCCACCTTGTTTTTTGCATTATTCCCCATTCCGCCGTAATTCGTAATGGTAATCATCGTAAGAGATCCGGCGCTCTGAAAGGAACGCAGCAGATTTTCACTCATACCGAGACCGAGACTTACCATGACCACAATAGATGCTGTACCGATCACTACACCGAGCACAGTAAGTAAGGTTCGTATCTTTCTTCTTCTAAGATTGGATAAAGCCAGAAGAAATAAGTCTAGCAGCTTCATTATTTTTTCTTTCCTTTATTCTTTTTCACAAAGTATATGCCTGCCCCGACTGCCATAACAGCCAGAATCGCTCCGGCCGGAGGCAGCGGGAAGGAGGAATTTTTCTCCTGCACATCCTTGTCATCCGGGATGTCCATCTGATTTTCCTCTGCCTGTTCTGTAATACTCAGGTTTATTTCCGTCTTTTCAGAGTACTTATTTCCGTTCACATCCTCATACTGAATTTCTACGGGAATCGTATCATCATCCATAGTCGCTTTAACTGCGGAAAGCATAACATCCACATTTCCCGTCTCTCCGGGCTTAATATTTCCTACATACGCTGTTGCCTTCTTAATATAGTCACTCTGGAAAACAGCCTGTACATTGTAAAGAATCACTTTTCCGGTATTGTTAATACCAAACATAGCATTGGATTCACTTCCCACACTTACAGACTCCGGTGTCACGCTGAAATTGGAAAATCCCATACGGGCAGTCTGATATACGGGTATATCGATATCCACCTTTTCCTCCGCATTCTTAAAGGCGGGAGAATCATATTTTTCATTGATGCTCATCACATAGGACTTCGGATCCACACCGGCATTTGCCTTTACGGTAATGGCAAGCTCGGTTTCCGCTCCGGCCGCCAAGGAATTGACCACAAAGGAGTTCGCTCCGTCCTTTATGGAAAAAACTGCCGCATCCTGACTCTTCTCTGAAGTCAAGGTAAAAAGAATATTGCTTGCCGCAATGGAAGTGGAAGCATTTTTCATTGTTAAGAAAAGTTTGAATTCCTTTCCGGCATAAACCTGCTCCGGCTCAGTCCTGTAAGAGCTGACAATGAGTCTTGCCTTTGTTCTGTCATTCGCATTGAAATCTCCGAGCTTTTCCTGATCCACTTGAATCATTGAAGAGTTCCGTATATTCACATAAAAAGAGTAGGTATCGGACACGGATACATTGGAACCCGGAGCTGTTTTATAGCTGACCGTATAGGAAAGAGGATAATACGCACTTGCAGTATTGGATTTTATAGCCATGGAGTAGCTTGGGCTGATGGTTTCGCCGGAATTTACCACAGCGAACTCTCTGTCATAGTTTGCCTCATTAATATCAAAGGGAAAGTCCTTCTGTGCTTCCGACTTCGGATTTGCAGTAAGCTGCACAGCATCCTTCTCGGAAAGTGCGGTATTGAGCTTCACCTTTACATCATAAAGGGTGTTCTTACTCCGGTTTCTGAAATTTACGGAAAAATTCATTGCAGTCGGATAATTTCCTGTCGGGGTTAATTGATTTTCCCCAACAACAAAGCTTTTTTCTACAAGCTTTGTTCCTGAATCCTTTACCTCTCCGCTCTCCGTAATGAATACATTCACAAACTCGGTTCTGTTTTTCTCCTGTCCGCTTCCATCCGTGTACCAAATAGTAAACGGTACGCCGAAGTAGCCGTCGCTGGTGTTTCCCGCACTGTCCTTCATCTTTAAAGCGTCCGCACGAACATTAACAGTAAAGCTTAATTCTTTGTATTCTCCCTTTTTCAACGCAGATAAGTTCTTTTCCTGTGTAAACAAGGAAGCATTAACCTCAAAGGGATAAACTCCGCCATCTACAGGATAAACATAGTTTAAGCTGTTTTTGTAGGCATTATTTTTTCCCGCCTTGTAGCCTTCATCCCAGGCATCCTTTTGCGCCTCTCCCTGCTCGTCATCTTCTCCGGCATTTTTATACGGATTATCCTTATTGGTTCTTGTCGGACTGTTTTTTGTTGTTAAATAGCTTTGGTCATTGGAAAGGCGAACGCGAACATTCTTGATTTCATCCGTGTCCGGATTTGCCAACCCGTTTACACCGTTATATCCCACTCGAACCTTAATCTCCATCTCCTGTCCGGGATAGCCTGTCGGGATATTTTGAGGATCATGAAAGAAGGTATTCAGATTCGTATTGATATAGGATGCATAAGATTTCTTCTCAAAAGCAAAAAGGAAGAGAAGAGAAAAAGATAAAAACAGAAGCATGCCGCTTCGCAAAACCTTTTGCAAAAGTCTTTTTCCGTTGTTATGGAAGCAGCTCAAGCGCATTTGTTCTCTCCTACTTTTATTTTCCGCCTTGTAATCTGTATTTCTCATTCTATTTCTCCTCACTCTTTAATGGGTGAACCACTGTAAAGGGTCTCTCCCCGTTTTCCGCTAAAATTTTATCTTCTATAGCACTGCCTTCTCTTAGTACAGTTTCCACAATTCTGCCGTCCACGATACGGAGCTGTCTGTCCGACCAAGAGGCAATATAAGGATCATGCGTTACCATAATCAGCGTTTTTTTCTGCTCCTCCACAATCTTCCTCATGAGAGTAAGCACCTCTTCCGTAGTATGCGAATCCAGATTACCCGTAGGCTCATCGGCAAAGATGATTTCCGGATCAATGACCAGTGCTCTCGCAATTCCCACTCTTTGCTGCTGTCCTCCGGACATTTGGTTCGGTGTATGGTCCGCTTCCTTGGCGATATTCATAAGCTCCAGATAATGTAGGGCAGCTTTATTTCTTTCCTCCTTGGCTACACCTCGAAACATCAGAGGCATAGCGACATTTTCTACGGCATCCAAAAAGGGAATCAGGTTATAGCTTTGGAAAATGAATCCTACATGATTTCTTCGAAAGGTAACCAGCTCCGATTCACTCATCTTCTCTATGGATTCACCTACTATATGAATTTCTCCTCCACTGGGTTTTTCCAGCCCTGCAAGCATGTTTAAACAGGTTGATTTACCGGACCCGGAGGTTCCGACTATCGCAATAAATTCTCCCTGATATATATCAAAGTCCAAGCCGTTCAAAGCCGGAACTTCATTTTCTCCTATAGTAAAAACCTTTTTCAGGTTTCTCACGGAAATGATAGGTTCCATATTTATCCTTTCTAAAAATAGCTATCTAAAAAAGTATAGAAGATAGTGATAAAATTAGCAATGAATTCTCTCCTGTCATTTCTTTAGTTTTCCCAATATTAGCTATTAAAGGTGAAAAAACCAGAAGAATAAAAAAGCCATTCTCTCTTTATGACAGAAAGAACGGCTTCTCCGTTACATCGATTTTTCCTTTTCAATGTTTTCTTTTCGAAAAACAGCTTTCATCATCCGTTTTAGGAAAGAACTTTTACTCTGCTTTTGCCTCTTTTTCAACGGAATTGTACTTCGGAATCAAAACTTCCTTCCCCCCCATGTAGGGCTGTAAGGCCTTGGGAATAGTCACGGATCCGTCAGCCTGCAGATGATTTTCCAAGAAGGCAATAAGCATTCTGGGTGGCGCCACACAGGTATTGTTTAAAGTAAAGGCCAGGTGATTCTTACCGTCCTCTCCCTTTACACGAATCTTTAATCGCCTTGCTTGCGCATCTCCTAAATTCGAGCAGGATCCTACCTCAAAATACTTCTTTTGTCTGGGAGACCAAGCTTCCACATCACAGGACTTCACCTTTAAGTCTGCCAAATCACCGGAGCAGCACTCTAAAGTTCTCACCGGAATATCCAGACTTCTAAAGAAATCCACTGTGTTCTGCCAAAGCTTCTGATACCAATCCATAGCCTCTTCCGGCTCACACACAACAATCATTTCCTGCTTTTCAAACTGGTGTATACGATATACTCCCCTCTCTTCAATCCCGTGAGATCCCTTTTCCTTGCGGAAACAGGGAGAGTAAGAAGTCAATGTTAAGGGAAGGGACGCTGCCGGTAAAATCTGATCGATAAATCTTCCAATCATGGAATGCTCCGATGTACCGATTAAATAAAGATCCTCTCCCTCAATCTTATACATCATCGCATCCATTTCGGCAAAGGACATTACACCGTCAACCACCTTTGAGCGAATCATATAAGGAGGAATGACATAGGTAAAGCCCCTGTCAATCATGAAATCTCTGGCATAGGACAGCACTGCGGAATGAAGTCTTGCCATATCTCCCACCAAATAGTAGAAACCGTTTCCGGAAACTCGTCCTGCAGCATCCATATCCAGGCCGCCGAAGCTGTCCATGATGTCTGCATGATAGGGAATCGGATAGTCGGGAACGAAGGGCTCTCCAAAACGCTCATTTTCAACATTGCAGCTATCGTCCTTCCCTATAGGTACGCTAGAGTCAATCATGTTCGGAATCACCATCATGCGCTTCTGAATTTCTTCCTGTAAAACAGGCTCTTTTTCTTCCAGCTCGGCAAGTCTCTTGGAAAATGCTGCAACCTCTTCCTTTACCTTCTCCGCTTCTTCCTTCTCTCCCTTTGCCATAAGAGCGCCAATCTGCTTGGAAACCTGGTTTTTCTTACTTCTCAGCTCATCCGCCTCCATCTGCACCTTTCTGGCTTCCACATCCAGGCTGATGACTTCATCCACCAGATTCAATTTCTCGTCCTGAAACTTCTTCTTGATGTTCTCCTTTACCAGCTCAGGATTCTCTCGTAAAAATTTAATATCCAGCATATTGCCCCTCCTTCTTTACTCTCAACAAAAAGCTTCCAATCTTGTTGAGAATCCATTAATCCATTCTATTTCTCATAAATATAAACTTACATAAGCGCTTTTTCAAGACACTGCCCTCATTTATAAGAAATCAGGCTTTCTGTATAAAGCGATTAAATGCTCTTACTCTTTCCCCTATTTCCTCTTTTTTAGAAAATACGGATGAACCGGCTATGATAAAATTGGCTC
>CAUTEL010000049.1:0-8632 GCA_963537185.1 uncultured Oribacterium sp.
GAATAATACTTTAATCGGAAAGAGGAGTTTATGAGAAAGAATTTGAAAAACAAGAAGACAGTAGCCTTATCCCTTTTGGGAATCGGAATGGTGCTTGCCTTAAATGCCTGCAGCGCATCCGGACAAAATGCGAATGCCGCAACTCTTGCAGGTGCCGAAGCCATTACCAAGGGGGAGAAAACCGTCATCACTATCCAAAATGATACGGTTTCCATTAACGGAAACGGCGCTACAGCAGACGGAAAAACCATCACCATCAGTGAAGCGGGGACTTATCAATTTAGCGGAAAGCTCAGTGAAGGGCAGATTAAACTGAAGACTGAGGGCAATGTAAACTTTATCTTCGATAATTTCTCCCTCTCGAATTCCAAGGATGCCCCAATTGTCGGAGAAACAGGAAATCTGAATATTTACCTAAATGAAAATACGGAAAACACGGTAAGCGATCAGAGAGCCGCCAATACGGAAGAGGAAGATAATTCCGGTGTGAGTGCAAATACACAGAACACAGAGACTAGCTCTAAGGAAAGCACAAAGACCGATACTTCCGAAGAAGCCTATGATGCAGCGATCTACAGCGAAAATGACATCACTATCTCCGGAAAAGGAAAACTCACGGTTGAGGGCGGTTACGAGGATGCCATTCACAGTAAGACCAATCTTACCATTGAAGACGGAACCTACACCATCACAGCTTCTCACCACGGCTTAAATGCGAAGAAGCTCCTTACCGTAAAGGACGGTTCCTTTGATATCACAACGGTGGAAGACGCACTGCACTCGAAGGGTGATGTCACGGTAGAAAAAGGAAGCATTGACATCAATGCGGGAGATGATGCGCTCCATGCGGATAATACCCTGACGGTAAAGGACGGCACCATCAACATCAAGAACTCCAACGAAGGCTTGGAAGGAATCACCGTAAATGTGGAAGGCGGAGACATCGCCATTTCATCCACCGATGACGGCATCAACGCCGCAGGAGAGTCCGAGGACGGTTCCAGCGTAAATTACGCCATCAATATCTCCGGAGGAAATATCAAGATTGTTCCGGGTGGAGACGGAATCGATTCCAACGGAGACTTGAATGTTTCCGGCGGAACCATTATCGTTGACGGCCCGTCTAACGGAGGAAACGCCCCGATTGACTATGACGGTACAGGAACTGTAACAGGAGGCACTATCCTTGCGAGCGGTAACTCCGGGATGTTCCAGGGCTTTAACGGAAATAATTCCACACAGTCCAGCATTATCTACTATCTTGATGGAAATGCGAATGCCGGAGATACCATCAAAGTTACCGATGAATCCGGAAAAGAAATCTTCTCCGCAAGCGATCTCACCCAGAGCTACAATGCCGTGCTTTACAGCAGTCCGGAGCTCGAAAGCGGTAAGACCTATAAAATCAGTGCCGGAAGCAATGAAGAATCCGTAACGATTAACGATACCACAAATACCATCGGAAACGGCGGTATGGGAATGGGTATGGGACAGCCTCCGATGATGGGCAATAACGGTCAGAATGACGGTAATGACCAAGGACGCCCCCCAATGCCCCCCATGGGTAGAAAAGGTCAAGGCGAAATGCAAGGTCAGCCTCCGATGGGCGGTAACGAACAGCGGGGCGGACACGGCCGGAATGGCGGTGACGGTATGGGACAGCCTCCGATGATGGGCGGCAACGAGCAAAACGGCGGTATGGATCAGGGAAGACCTCCTATACCTCCCACGGACGGTAACGGCCAGCATGGAGGTCACGGACAGCGTGGAGGTGACGGCATGGGACAGCCTCCGATGATGAGCGGCAACGGACAAAACGGCGGTATGGATCAGGGAAGACCTCCTATGCCTCCCATGGACGGTAACGCGCAGCAGGGCGGTCATGGACAGAACGGCGGTGACGACCAAGGACGCCCCCCAATGCCTCCCATGGACGGTAACGGTCAAGGCGGAATGCAGGGGCAACCTCCCATGATGGGAAACAACGAACAGCGTAGCGGACAAAATCAGGGGCAGGGACAAAATTCCGGCTCCAAGAAAAATAGATGAAAGGAGAATGCATGAAAAGACAATTCGCCCTAATACCGGCCTATAAATCGAACGAAAATTTGATTTCCTTTATACAGTCCCTGGAAACAAGGGGACTCGAGGTAGTAGTGGTGAATGACGGTTCAGGGGAAGACTATCTTCCCCTCTTCCGTAAAATCGAGAAACAGAGCCTCGCAAAAATAATTCACCTTGAGAAAAATCAGGGGAAGGGCGCCGCCTTAAAAGCAGGGCTTGCCTACTTAAATACCGTAAACGATGACTTTCAAGTCATTACCCTCGATGCGGACGGACAACATTCCTTGCAGGATGCTCTCTTCCTTTTACAGAAGTCTCTAGAGAACGAAGGAAGTCTTCTTCTCGGATCCAGAATGCAGTCCAAGGACTCTCCGCTCCGTTCCCGCATCGGAAATTACATTACAAAAAAGGTATTTTCCCTCACTACCGGTGTAAAAGTAGAAGACACCCAGACCGGAATGCGCGCCTTTTCGAAGAGCCTGATTCCGAAACTTCTACAAATTCAAGGCAATCGATACGAGTACGAGATGAATATGCTTTTAGACTTTGCGAAGCAGGGCATTTCCATAAAAGAATATCCTATTGAAACCATTTACATTAACGACAATGAAGAAAGCCACTTTGATACCGTGAAAGATTCCATCCGGATTTACAGTCAGATTTTGAAGTTTATCTCGAGTTCCCTGCTCTCCTTCTGTATCGACTTTCTGCTCTATACCGCAAGTTTCACCCTAAGCGGAAGCATCCTTTTTTCCAATGCTTTTGCCCGACTCATTTCCTTACACTGCAACTTTTTTATGAATCAAAACTATGTATTTCAAAATACTTCCGAACGGACAGAGAAAGAGAATCCCGCTTGGAAAGAAAGAGCGGAAGAGACCGGGAACGAGACTGCGAATACAGAAAAAACAGAACAAACAGAAGCGATAAAGAGAGAACATTTAAAGGAATACCTCTCCTACCTGGGACTTGCTCTATCTCTCTTTGCCATGAACACGCTACTCTTAAGTGCCGTCGTAGAGGTCCTCGGCGTGAACGCCTACTTGGCAAAAATCATCACCGAAATTCTTTTATTTATCCTGTCCTACTTTGTACAGAAACATCTCGTATTTTCCAATCAGGAAAATGTACCGTTTCACAATAAAAATACGACTCGCACCAATGAAAATGCACCGTTTCACAACGAGAATATACCTTTTCGCAATGAATACACAGCGTGAAACACAGACGACACAGTTCGAATACACTGCATGAAACGGACTCACACACGAATGCACCGCATGAACCGCATCGAAAACCACTTAGAACACAAGCATTACCTCGTAATGTTCACCATAAAGAAGGGAGAAATCCATTGAAAAGACTGAATACAAAAAAAGCCGGCCTTCTCTACGGTCTGGTCTTATTTTCCTATACAAGCTATGCACTCCTTGATACCTTTGTCATCCCGCATCCGATGAAGACGGTCATGGCCGAGAGTGCGAACATCGAGGCAACCAGCGGGATAAAGGAAAGTATCGAAGCCAAAATCAATGAGAAACTGGGTCTTTCCGATTATGCGGAGACTTCACTTACGGAAAATACAAATGCAAGTAGTAACAATAGCACAGGACAAAGCGTAAGCGAAGCTGAAAACGACTTGGGAAGCGCAGTAAGCAGCTCCGGAGCAAGCGATACCTCCGAGAATAGTGCAAATACCGGAGACAGCACAAACCTTACCGCTTCCTCCACCGTGGAAGGCGGAAGCGTAATCGGAAGCTATTCCGACAGCAATGTTTCCATAACACTAAAGGAATACCGGGAGTACGACAGTGCTATTTATGTAGCGGACATCACTGTAACGGATGTTTCCTATTTAAAGACCGCCCTTGCAAGCAATACCTACGGTAGAAATATCACGGATACCACCTCCAACATAGCAAGCGATAACAACGCTATCCTCGCCATTAACGGAGACTACTACGGGGCAAGACAAAGCGGCTATGTGATCCGAAACGGAAGCCTCTACCGAAACAGCTCGGGAAACAGGGATGCTCTCGCCATCATGAAAAACGGAGAATTTGAATTTGTATCAGAGGGTGAAACTTCCGCTGAAACACTCCTTCAAAACGGTGCTTTACAGGTATTTTCCTTCGGTCCGGTACTCTTGGAAGACGGCAGTATTTCCGTTTCGGAAAATGACGAAGTCGGCATGGCTATGGCCAGTAACCCGAGAACCGCAATCGGCTATCTTGGAAAGAACCACTATGTATTTGTAGTTTCCGACGGAAGAACGAGTGAAAGCGCAGGACTAAGCCTCTATGAGCTGGCCGAGTTTATGCAGTCTCTTGGCGTAGTGGACGCCTACAATCTGGACGGTGGGGGATCTTCCACCATGGTCTTTAAGGGTGAAATAATCAATACCCCCACTACTAACGGGCATTCAACACAGGAAAGAGCGGTCAGCGACATTCTTTATATAGGAGGTAAGTAGTCATGAAAAAAACAATCCTGTATTTATTCCTTTCCGTATTTGTCTTTGTTTTTGCGCAAATATACGAGTATTTTTCCCACGGTGTATACTCAAACTATATGCTTTACGCCTTTTTGATTCCCTTCCTCGGGCTTTTTGTGTCAAGCTTCCTATTGCATTGCCTTAAGAAAGCTCTCCCGGCAAATTCCCGTTTCCTATGGAAATGCGGAATCGCAACCCTTACGGTAGGCTCTATCTATAGGGGCATACTCGAAATATACGGAACAAACGGCTACTTTGAATTCCCCTATCTCTTCTTCGGTGCCGCACTATGTGTCTTGGCTATAGGCACAGTGCTTACAGGAGGGAAAGAGGCAATTCAAAATAAGTAATACTCCCCCTATCCCGGATATACCGAAACTATGCAAGATGTTCTATTATATAGAGCCAATCCAAGTCTAATATTAAAATGCATCACAAAAGAAAGGGACTCGGCATATGCCAAGCCCCTTTCTTTTTGATTCTTAAATTCATACGCCTAAAGCATATATTCCCGTTTGCAAAAAGCTACTATCTGTAATAAGTCCTTTTTGCTTAGTTTTTCATAGCCTTCCGCTTCCTTATCTTCTTCTCTTCTTTCTATCTACAAGATAGTAGAAAGCAAGACAGAGACAGCTTAGTGCTGAAGCCAAGGCATACCAAATCATTCGGGATTGGTCAGAGGTATTTACCTTTCTGGACTGCTCCCTACGAAGCTCTCCCAGTACCTCACCAAGACGCTTCAGCTCCTCTTTCTCCTCAGGAGTCAAAGGCCGTTTACGACTTGCGTTCAGAATTTCTCCGATTCGCTTTTCAATTTCCTTGATTCTTTCCGGAATACTGGGCGCAGGCGGTACCACTTCACCGGGAGTCGGTGTGGGATTCTCCGGATTCTGCGGCACATCCGGTACAGTCGGTTTTTCAGGATCCTGCGGTTTCTCTCCGGGACCGCCCGGTGTTACAGGCCCTACCGGAATCGGCTTCGGGGGATTTCCTCCGCCACCACCCGTATTGCCGGATGAATATCGGTTATCGAAGACAATTTCCGGCACCTCAATTCCATTCTTATAAATCTTTCTTTCGGTAATGAGGTCATAAACATTCTCTTTACTTTGTGTGACAGTGAAACTTACGGTATATACGGACGGATCATAGGTATAGCCCGCTACGCCGTCATTGATTTCTTCGACAGTGTAATTAAACACACCGGGCTTTGTGAAAGTAATTGGGGCAAAATCGGTGTTTCCTTCGCCTGAAATCTCCACAGTGCTACTTTCGGCAGAACTTCCTAACGGCATTGCCTGTCCTTCACCCGGTGTTTCCGGACGCAAAGTAAAGCGGAATAAGGAAGGAGTTGCAGGGCTTGCACCGCTTACTTTCTTTTTCAGCTCAACTCGTCCCTCATTAGGATTCGGAATAAAAGTATTCGTAAATTCCAATTCGTCACCGGTCACTAAGGCAAAGAGCTGCCCTCTTACCTCTCTTACAGAAATTTTAATTCTTCTTTCCGACTTAGAATCATTTACCACACCGGGGAAAGATCCAGTTTCTGTAACGATATACTCATATACTCCTTTTTCTGTTATCGTAATTGGACCAAAATTGATTTCTCCTCCATCCTTTTCGGGATTCGTCAGTGTCATACTGTCCTTTGTTCCGGCTCCTGCAGGCATAGGAGGAATCGGATATTTCGCATTTTTCACTCTTTGCAGAGTAAAAGAAAAGGCATTACGGATATCCGGTTTTCTTAATCCGGGGGCTGCGGAAAGAATTTTATCCACCTTGAGCTCCATATCCAGGGCACCTACCACATGGATATTTTTAAAGGTAATGGGTTTGTCCTTCGTGTATTTCAAGTCAGACACCAGTTTCTTGTGGTCAGGGTCCGTCACGGTAATCGTAACAAACTTATCTCCCATGTCCTGGCTTTCTACGCCGGAGAGAGCAGCCGTGTCTTTTCCATCCTCCTTGATTTTTAAAGTATATGTTCCGGGCTTTAGAAGTCGGATCTTTTCAAATACCATCAAACCGCCATCAGCTTTCGGGTTCTTTTGCGCTTCAACAACTGTTCCATCTTCATTTAATAGAGGTACCCCATCCTCTCTTTCCACAGTAAAAGTAAACCAATTCTGAATGGATGGAGCAGCACTATCTTTATATTCATAGGACTTCCTTACCGGCAAGTCGAATATGAGTGGTTTTACCAAACGATGTCGGCTGGCAGATGTTTGGATATCTACCCCTTTACTTACCGGTTCATCCTCTCCTTTAAACTTGGTACTATACATATATGCTGTATTAGTATTCACTTTAACTTCCGGATCCACCTTGGATTTATCGGTTGAAGCAAGCATCTTGACATTCGCAATTAATATTCCCTGTTGATCCAGAATAAAATCTTTACCTTCCTTGGTCTTACGAAGATCAAAAGCAAGAGCCCTGACATCCTTTTTATTTACAGTGTTACTGCTTTCATTCTCATAGTTCCATACATGCCAAATTGGATTGCTGACATCCATCTGTTCTGTAGTCGGTAATTCTGTAGCATAATAAACCACAGGTTTTAAGGTGTCCTGATTGTTAGCATTCGCTTTATCATAACTTCTCTTTGTCAGCATTGTACTCACATCAACACCGGCAAAATCTCCATTTCTATCCTCCGGATTTCCTAAGATGTCAAACATCACTATATCCTTTGTTCTGGTGGTCGCCTGCGCCTGATAAAGGAGACGATGCTTGTACGAATCTCCCATATAGCTTACATTATCCGCGAGATAGCTTGGTTCGATTTCTGTTGAAACACCGTTACTGAATGCCGCCTCAAGCACCGTTATCGGACCAAAAGGCATTACTCTGTCTATTACCGAGATGGGAGAGCGCGGATTATCCTTATCCGCTTTTTCCTTGATTGTTTTATAGTAAGCTAACTTTTCCACACCCGGATTCTTTCCTCTCTCATCCGAAATGTAGTTTCCATTCCACACGGTATTCGTATCAGTATTTACATAGCCCAGAGTATTCTTAACTGATCTACCCATGTTTACAATATTTGTATAGGGATTCCAGAGGGTATACATTGCCTTCCAACCACTACGATTATGATAAGAACTCCAAGACTGCTTTGCTTCCGGAATTTTAAAATCGATAATCATCATGGTCTGCCCGGAACCATTCCAATTTTCCTCAAACTTAACCGTATAGTCTTTACCTTCCCCCTTCTCCAGTAGAGTTGTGGAGTTTAGCAAGTCCCAACCGCCAAGCCATCCTGATACAACAATACTGTCAGGATCCACCGATGTTCCCGCAGGGAGCAGATCATAAATCGTACCTCGGGTCACCAAATACTTCTTAGTGTATTCCGGTCCTTGCAAGCTTGTCGGTAGGCTTCCCGAATTAGTCCCTTCCATATACACTGTCATACTCTGTGCACTTTTCTCCGGGTGATCTTCAAAATTACTACTGCTCTTATACATCAACGAGTTGATAATCAGGGGAGTCAATGCGTAGCCCACCTGTGGCCAGTACTGACCAATACGATGCTTAGTAGGCTGCTCTCCATATTGCCTACTCTCCGAAATAGCAGCACCGGCAAGGAAGCTGGTGTTATAATCATCCGTTCTGGCCATGGTCTCCGAAATGGCATTCTTCATCCCATCTGTCGGAGTGATTTGCATAGTATAGCTTGCATCGAAGGCAGTTCTATAGTATTGCGAATTCTGTATAAGCTTTAGTCCCACTATGGGCGCTCTAAATTTCTCATTCACTAAGGAAAGCTGATTATTCTGGTCAATAGGCTTTGTCTTATCCGTAGTACTGGTCCAGTTGTCGTAATCTGTTTTATCCGGCTTAAAACGCAAAACTCCCGAAGTATCATAATACAGCTCTCCGTATTTAAAGAAATCCTCTTGTCCTGCCCCTTTCTTTCTTAGCCACAATTCTACCGGCGGATAGTTTTCATTCCGATTTCTCATTGTTGACTTTTGGTTAAAGGAAACGAGGCCCTGACTGGCAGTTGTATCTACCTTCTCTACATCGTAAACCTTCATGCCATCCAAATAAATACTACTATAATAATAG
>CAUTEL010000050.1:0-8531 GCA_963537185.1 uncultured Oribacterium sp.
GAAGACCACAGTCCTTTCCGGTTAAAACCAGATCCAGCTCCTTCGATGCCGTAAGCGCATCGTCAAAGAACATCTCGTAGAAATCCCCGATTCTGTAAAAGAGCAGGGCATCGGGATATTCTTTTTTACTGTCTAAATACTGTCTCATCATTGGAGATAACTTACTCTCGTCCATTCCCCTAACTCCTTTACATCTTAATTTATTAAAAATTCTCTTCAAATAAAAATTGACAAATACCTCTACAAACGCTTGCAAGTTTATGCTAAACAATCAGCTAACTTATACTACCGTTCCGTAATAGTAAAATCCCATCGACTTTTCAAGCTTCACCGGAACAATCTCTCCAAGGAGTCGCTCTCCTCCTTCAAAATGCACTAAAATGTTGTTTTCCAGGCGTCCGGTCAGCATATTCGTTTCCGTATTTCGCTCTTCCACAAGGACCTCCATGACCTTACCGAGATCCTTTCCCTCACGCTCTTTGGAGGATTCTCGTACAGTATCGAGTAATCTCTGAAAACGCTCTGCTACAATCTTTTCATCCACCCCATCCCACTTCGCAGCGGGAGTTCCGGAACGCTTCGAGTACTGGAAGGTAAAAGCGGAGTCAAACTGTGCCTCTCTAACCACGGAAAGGGTATCCTGAAAGTCTTCCTCCGTCTCTCCCGGAAAGCCCACGATAATATCCGTCGTAAGTCCAAGCTCCGGAAGCCTTTCCTTAATTTTACGGAGTAAAGAAAGATAAGATTCCTTCGTATAATGTCGGTTCATTCTTTTTAAAATGGCTGTGGAGCCCGACTGCAGAGGCAGGTGAATATGGTTACAAATATTCTCATTTTCCTGTATTACGGAAAGAAGTTCATCCGAAAAATCCTTCGGATTCGGCGTCATAAAGCGGATTCTCCTAAGTCCCGGAATCTTTGCCACCTCGCGAAGAAGCGCGGGAAAAGAAAGCTCCTCTTTTCGGTCTAAGCCGTAGGAGTTCACATTTTGCCCAAGCAGCATAATTTCCTTCACGCCATCCCGAACTAAAGCCTCGCACTCCTTCACAATTTCTCTCGAATCTCTGGATTTTTCTCTTCCGCGCACATAAGGGACGATGCAGTAGGTACAGAAATTATTACAGCCGAAGCTGATATTAACGGACGCCCGGAAGGGATATTTCCGCTTGGAGGGGAGATTTTCCACGATAAGACTGGTATCCTCCCAAGTTTCCACCTTTCGCTCCTTGGAAATCAAAGCCTCCAAAAGAAGCTCGGCAAGCTTATAGATATTGTGCGTACCGAAAATAAGATGCACATACGGATACTTCTTTTGAATGGTTTCCACCTCATCCTTTTCCTGCATCATGCACCCGGTAATCCCGATCACCATGTCTTTATTCTTTTTATATAAATGCTTTAACTGCCCGATTCTACCGTAGAGTTTCTGATTGGCATTTTCCCGGACGGTACAGGTCGTAAAGAGAATCACATCCGCTTCCTCTTCCGACTCCGTACTCTGATAACCGGCTTCTTCCAAGATCCCCTGCAGCTTTTCTCCGTCCTTTGCAGACATCTGGCATCCGATAACCGAGACCATGGCCTTTGCCTCGTACCCTTCGCCCTTCTTCATCTCCACAAAAGAACGAAGAGCCTCTATAAAATAAAACTGCCGAGCCGGCTCCTCCTTCGGCGCATTTTTCTCTATCTCTTCAAACACTAAATCCTTCACTACTAAATTTCCTCTCTATACTCTTACGAGCTTATAAAAATTGGATGTAAACAATAGAACTGAATTCTTTTCTTTGTTTGTGGATATGGGAACAAGGGGTAATCTGAGCCCGCCGGTACTTGCGAAAAACAAAGGTACTGCAGTTTTTCGCTTAGTACTGCTACAAGGACAAACTTTTCATCAGAAAAGTTGTCCTGTACAAGACCAACTTCCGAAGGAAGTTGCTTTGCGAAGCAAAGTGAGCAATGGGCTACCGTGCCCATGCTCAGTCAGGCGAGGTTAGCGAGAGCGTGCCCCAATTCTCATACTTTCTAAAACAAAGCAATAACAATGAAATGAATTTTACCCCTGCTTATCATAAGACAAAATCAAACTTTCCGCTACCTTTAAGCCGTCCATTGCGGCACTCATTATCCCTCCGGCATATCCCGCACCTTCTCCTGCAGGATAAATCCGCCTTCCCATAGTGCTGTAGTCCTCTCCCCTAAGAATACGAAGCGGAGAAGAAGTACGGCTTTCTACACCGTAGACCAAGGTATTTCCCTTGGAAAAGCCCTTGATTTTCTTTCCGAAGGCTTCCATAGATTCCACGAAATCCTCCTCCAAATGACTTAATTTCGGGTAGTTTTCCAACCGGAACAGGGACGAAATATCACATTCCTCTCCCTCACCTTTCAGCATAAGCTCTTGCGCTTTCTCTTCACTTGCGACATTTTTAATTCTGTCGTACCTACTGTAAGGAACTTTTCCTTCTGCTAAGCTAAAAGCCTTCTTTTCAAAATCCCTTTGCAGAGCAATTCCAGCTAAAGGATCTGCTTCTCCACCATATTCTCCCTTAGAAACGGAAAAAATAATGGCGGAATTGGCCTTTCCGCTATCTCTACCGCTATAGCTCATTCCGTTCACGCAAAGCCCGCCTTCCTCAGAAGAGGAATTTACGACATAGCCCCCCGGGCACATACAGAAGCTGTAAAAAGCTCTGTTATGCTTTGTGTGATGACTGATTTTATAGCTTGCTGCGCCAAGCAGTGCTCTCGTCTTTTCGTCTATTTCCCCGTAAAGCGCAAGGTCTATATCCTTTTGCTCATGCTGCACACGAAATCCCATTGCAAAGTCCTTCGCAGTCATGGGGTACCCCAGCGCATAAAGCTCCCGGAAGCTATCTCTTGCACTATGCCCTATGGCAATAATGAGCGGTCTTTTTTCATGCTTTTCAAAATGATATTGACTCTCAAAACGAACTTCTCCGCCTAGACTTTCAATTTCCTTTCGAAGAGAAGCTACAATGGAAATCAGGGCATCTGTTCCGACATGAGGCTTTGCATCGTATAAAATCTCTTCCTTTGCACCGTAATGAACAAAAGTTTCCAAAACAAAACGAGAGCGGCCGCAGCTGTCCTTTACCAAGGTGTTCAGTTTTCCGTCCGAAAAGGTACCGGCTCCTCCCTCTCCAAACTGCGGATTGGAGTTTGGATCAAGCTTTCCTTCCGTCCAAAGTCTTGTGACCGCTTCCTGTCGTTTTTCTACAGCCTGTCCTCTCTCATAAATGATGGGACGAAGCCCTGCTCTTGCAAGGAGGAGTCCGGAAAACATACCGGCAGGTCCGAAGCCGACAATCACAGGCCTGTTTTCCTCTTTTTGAAAATACTCTTCCCGCGCTACTCCCTCTATTTCCAAGGGAAGCTCCGGAGCTTTATATCGCACCGGTGCTGTGAGAACGATATCCTTCGAGCGAAGCTTTTTCACAAGCTTCTCTTCATTTACCCCTTTTAAACTGAGATAAACCGAATACACAAAGTAAAGCTTCGGCTTTTTTCTGGCATCTATAGAGCGTCTTTCTATCAAAAAATCGGAAATCACGGAGCTGTCCAAATGTAAAAGCTTGGCAGCCGCTTTCTTAATTTCCTCTTCTTTGTGGAAAAGCTCCATTTTAATTTGCGAAATTCTAATCATTTCTTCTCCCCATCGCCCTGCCCGAAAGGATTCCCGATCCGAAGGCAAAATGCAGGTTATAGCCCCCACAGATTCCGTCCACATCCAGGATTTCTCCCGCAAAATAAAGCTTCGGGCAAAGCTTACTCTCCATCGTATCGGAATGCACTTCCGAAACGGAAATTCCTCCAGCAGTACACTGCGCCTTAGTAAAATCCGCTATTTTACTTGCTTTAAAAGGAAAGTGAAAAAGCAGCCTGCAAAGCTCTCTGATTTTCTCTTTGGAAATCTCGGAAAGCGTTTTGTCTACGGGAAATTGTACTTTTTGGAATAGAACGGACACAAGCTTATCCGGAAGGAGTGCAAGAAGAAAATCTCTTCCATATTGCGCGCTTCTTTCTTCCTTTCTTTTCAGTAAAAAGCTAAGGAATTCCTCTTCTTTAAACTCCGGAAAAAAAGATAGAGAAAGCATCGCCTTTCCGTTTTTTTCCAAAAGCTCATGCACCAAGCGACTGCATTGAAAAACCACAATGCCGGAAATTCCGTAATCCGTGCATTGTAATTCCCCTCTATCTCTAAAGAGAAGCTTCTCTCCCTTAAAAAGACTAAGCTCCGTATCCACTCGAACACCTGCCCAAGCTTTTGTATACTTCTCTTCCGTATAAATCGGACAAAGACTGGGAAAAGGACTAAGTATAGAGTGTCCTAGCGCTTCCGCAAAACGATAACCCTCTCCGGTAGAACCTGAGCTTGGCATCGCAAGTCCTCCTGTGCAAATTAAGAGCTTCTTCGCTTCAAGTTTAAAAGTTTTTTTCGGCTTTACATCTTTTTCCGCTTTGGAAGCCTTCTCTTCCTTTAAAAATTTCTCTTTTACAAAAGCTTTCCCCGGCTTTAAATCCTTTTCTTTTTTTAGCTCTTCTTCTGTACAACAGCTGATTTCAAAAAGAGGACTCTCTTTCTTTCCACTATTCCGAATGGCCTTTACTTCCGTAGAGCACATCAGCTCTACACCTAATTCTTGCATTGCATTTTCCAAAGAAAATACTAAAGACTTCGCTTGGTCGGAATGTGGATATACATAGTCTCCCCGCAGCTTCTCCAAAACACCGATAGAGTGGAAAAAGCGGAGGCTGTCCTCATAGGAAAACTGTTTTAAAAAAGCCTCAATAAAAGTAGGAGATTCCGAACGAAAACAAGAGACTTGCATATTTCGATTCGTAAAATTACATCTGCCGTTTCCCGTCTGCTTAAGTTTCTTCCCTAAACAGTCATTTTTCTCAATAAGAAGAACCGACTGCGCGCCGGAACGCTTCGCCGCAATCGCTGCCGCCATTCCTGCCGCTCCTCCTCCGATTATCACACAGTCCTGCATCCCCACTCTACTCCATTCTATTCCATTCCTCATGCCTTAATCTTTTTTATCTTTATGTAAGCTGAGATTAAGACATTTTCCAGAGAACATGTTCTCATTCACTCTTTCAAGTTAAGCCCCTATCCATGCTGCCAATCCTTTAAACAAGTCTATATCCTTCCATTTTACAGGAAGCGCTTGAGTCTTCCGCCCATAGGCATTTCATCCAAATCTTCCCTCGTTAAAGTATGACTCCTTAAGAGGAGGAAAAAATAAATCAAAATAGCAATAAAAACAGCCGGAAGAAGAGAGAGAGCAGATCCAACTCTTCCCTTTCTTACGCCTTCCGGAAGCAAAATAAATATCACAAAGTAAATCACATAGGATGCACCGCCCATAATTACCGCAGAAAACATCGGCATCACAAGACTTCGGAAGAGATCAATCCGAAAACGGGTATGCCGGAAAATAGCACGCTGATTTAAGAAACACATGATAAGCGCAAAAACAATATTCGATAGAACCACTCCATAAATTCCAAAGCCCGCATAGAGGAAAAGCACCAAGGATAAAAGGTGTAAAACAAGGGCAATCATGGAATGGTAAAGTGGCAGATTCAAGTGCCCGAGTCCCTGTAAAATGGCATTCGTAATCGTGGAAAGCGAGTAAAGCAGTACGGCAAAGGAACCGACTCTTGTAAGTTGAATTAAAAGCTGCACATTTTTCCCGGGGAAAAGCATACGGGAAAGCGGATCTGCAAGCACGGCCATACCGATGGAGCAGGGAATGGCAATGAGGAGGGTAAAGCGAATACTCACCCGAATCTGAGACAGCGTTTTCTTTCTGTCGTGAGATGCCACCGCCATGGTAAGAGCCGGTATCAAAGACGAAGAAAGCGCATTGGCCAAGGCAACAGGAATATTAAAGAGCACATGGTACTCTCCGAAAATCCCCCATTCCATGACAATCTGCTTCGTTTTTGAGCCGAGGCCGGTCATAATCGAGGAATAGAGAAAATCATCCAAAACGGAAGAAATATTGTAAACCGTACTGGAAAAAAGTATCGGCAACATAGTAAAGAGGAGGAGCAATGCTGAGCGCTCGTAGCTCTCCGTAAGTCCCTCATCCCGCTTCGCCTTTCTTCTTAAAGCAGGGCTCTGATAACGGTATAAGAGAAACATAAAAAACAGTGCAATTCCCGCACCCGCACCGGTACCGATTGCACCCCCCATTGCCCCGTAGGCATAAGAAAACTCCGTATTTTTATAGAGTAAATCCGCCTGCTGTCCTTTGGCAAATAAAACATAAGCCATCAAAACGGAGACGATGGCATTCGCAATCTGTTCCAAAATCTGAGAAATCGCAGTGGGAATCATATTTCCCATCCCCTGAAAATAACCGCGAAGGAGTCCCAAGTAGGCCATAATCCAAACGGTCGGGGCTAAAGCGCGAAGCGCAAAGGCCGCATAGGGCTTCTTTAAAAGCTCCGCAATCCCGTCCGCTCCAAAGAAAAGGACCGACGCCATAAGCGCCCCCATTAAAGAGGAATACAGGAAAGAAACGCGAAGCACCCGCTCCGTGTTTCTGTATTGCTTTTTGGCTAAATTTTGTGAAATCAGCTTGGAAATTGCCGTAGGCATAGAATAGCTGGAAAGAATGAGGAGCAGGGTATAAATGGAAAATGCCGAGGTGTAATACCCATTTCCCTCATCGGAAATAATCGCCGTCAAAGGAATACGGTAAACCATCCCGATAATGCGGACTAAAATCCCCGCTACGGCAAGAAGAGAGCCTTGCAGTACGAAATTATTCCTATGTCCTGTAGCCTTAGTAGAAACTGTAGCCTTAGAAGAAACTCTTCCCTTACTCATCTTAGATACCCTCTATTTTGTAAAATCACTTCCTGCTTCTCTTCCATTAGCTTGCGCTCCTCCTCTTCCATATGATCAAAGGAAAAAAGATGCAACATAGAATGGGCAATCAAAAAGGCAAGCTCTCTCTCTACACTGTGTCCGTATTCTTCCGCCTGTGAAAGCACCCTGTCCCAGTTCAGAATGATGTCTCCGAGCATAAGCTCTCCGCTGTCCGGATCAAAGTTTCCGGGATCCTCTTCCAGTTCCTCCGTAAAAATTCCGGGACTCTCCAGTTCGAACATCGGAAAAGAGAGGACATCGGTAGACTTGTTGATTCCTCTATTCTCCAGATTAATCCTGTGCATTTCCTCATCTTCTATAAAAAGAACGGAAACGGAAATATCATAGGGGCAGTCGACAAAATCCACCGCCTCTTCCACGATTTCTCTTGCAATTTTCTCATACGGAACGCTTGTTTCGTCCCTTACTTCCCACTCTATGTCGATTTGCATGGTTTTCCCTCTTTTTTCTCTCCTCATCCTTCTCGTAGGCATTGACAATTCTCTGCACAAGAGGATGCCTTACCACGTCTTCGCTGGTCAGCTCGGAAAAGGCGATGCCTTCCACATTTTTTAAAATATACATGGCATCTTCCAGACCGGAACGCTTTCCCTCTTCCAGATCCTTCTGCGTAAGGTCTCCTGTTACAATGACTTTTGAGCCGAAGCCGATTCTTGTCAGGAACATCTTCATCTGCGCAGGAGTGGTATTCTGCGCCTCATCGAGGATAATATAGGCATTGTCCAGTGTTCTTCCTCTCATATACGCAAGAGGCGCCACTTCAATGAGTCCCTTCTCTGCATTCGCAAGGTACTGCTCCGGCCCCATGATATTATAAAGGGCATCATAAAGCGGTCGAAGATAAGGATCCACCTTCGACTGCAGGTCTCCCGGTAAGAAGCCGAGCTTCTCTCCCGCTTCAATCGCAGGTCTTGTCAGAATAATACGGGAAACCTCTTCCTCTCTAAAGGCGGTAATCGCCATAGCCATCGCAAGATAGGTCTTTCCCGTTCCGGCAGGGCCTACTCCAAAGGTAATCATATTTTTCCGAATCTTATCGACATAGGACTTCTGTCCCAAGGTCTTCGGCTTCACCGGCTTTCCAAGAGCGGTCCTTGCCACAAAATCCTCTTCCAGCTGTAAAAGCTGCTCCGCCTTTCCCTCCTTTATGGTAAGGGAAATGGCATAGTCCACATTTTGCTCGGAAATCCGATTGCCTTTTTGAGATAACTTTAAAAGGGAAAGAAGAACCTCTTTTGTCTTTTCCGCATTTTCTTCTTCCCCGATAATCTTTAATAAACCGTCCCGGTCAATGATGTTCACCGAAAACTGTCTCTGTAACTTCCTTAAATATTTGTCCATATCCCCCAAGATATTCATTTCATGTTCTAAGGGGATATCTAAAACCAGTTCTTTCTCCGCCATTATACTCCTTCATGGAAGGAAATAGCCCCAATTCAAAAAGAATCGGGGCTATCTCTACGCTATAAACGAGACCAATAGCCTCGCATGAATTAATTGAACTTACGCTTTCTAGCCGCTTCAGACTTCTTCTTACGTCTAACGGACGGCTTCTCGTAATGCTCTCTCTTACGAATTTCTTGCTGGATTCCTGCCTTAGCAC
>CAUTEL010000051.1:0-8503 GCA_963537185.1 uncultured Oribacterium sp.
AAGGAAAAGAATATATCCTTCAGGAGCTTTTGTCTGTGATGAAAGAATGGGGGGTAAAGCTATGATTCTCTATCATGGTTCCAATTTGTCTATTTCTAAGCCGGATATTCTACATTCCAGACCCTATGTGGATTTTGGCAGGGGATTTTATGCGACTCCGTTGAAAGAGCAAGCAGAACAATGGTGTAAGCGTTATAAACGACAGGGGAAAGAAGCTGTATTGTCCATATATTCTATGGATGAAAGGAAAATAGCCGAAAGAAAGCTTTTGTCTTTCGATACCTATTCTTTGGATTGGCTGGATTTTGTAGTGAAGTGCAGGAGTGGACAGGATAAAAGTGACTACGATATTGTGATTGGCGGAATTGCAAATGACAAGGTGTTTAATACGGTAGAGCTTTATTTTGACCATTTGATTGATGAAGAAGAGGCAATTAAAAGGCTTCGTTATGAAAAGCCTAACATCCAGTATTGCTTTCGTACAGAAGAGGCTCTTTCTGTATTGCATTATGAAGGGAGTGAAATCCTATGAATGCTCATCCCGTTCTTTTACAAAAAAAATACGCCCGCATTATAGCAGGCTTTGCTGAGAAAGAAAAAATGTCTTTAGAAAATGCCTTGGATTTTTTTTATAAATCTGAGCTGTATCAACTTATAAGCCAAGGCATTTCCGATATGCATTGTCGAAGTGATTTATATCTGATTGATGAGTTGGAAGACGAATATAAGGCTTATCAAAGAAAGTAGCAGCTTTATTCTTTCCAATGCAGGCGGTGCAAATCCCCTTCCTTTTTTAAACTCTTAAAATCCTGTTGCCGGAGAGCCTCATAGAGGATAATGGCCACGGAGTTCGAAAGATTTAAGGAACGGGCCTCCTCGAGCATGGGGATACGGATACAATGCTCCTCATTTTCCACCAAAATCTCCTCCGGAATACCGGCGGATTCCTTTCCGAACATAATGTAATCATTTTCGGAAAAAGAGACCTCCGTATAAGTTCTCTTTGCCTTGGTAGTCGCGTACCAGATTTTTGGCCTTGCGCCGGGAACTTCACCGGAGGCAATCTCCATTTTTCCCTTATCCTCCAGGCTGTTTAAAAAATCTTCATAACTTAAATATTCCTTTAGCCGCAAATGCTCCCAATAGTCCATGCCGGCTTTTTTGATATTTTTGCTGTTCAAAATAAAGCCGTAGGGCTTAATCAGGTGGAGCCTCGTGTTCGTTGCAACGCAGGTGCGTCCGATGGCTCCGGTATTAAAGGGAATTTCCGGTTCATGCAGTACAATGTTCATTTTTTATCCAATCTATTGAAAATAAGTTTGCGTGCCATTCTAAACACAAAGTAAGCTTAGTTTTTTGCTTCCTTCTTTTTGGCAAGCTTCTCCCGCACCTTTTCCGCAATACTTTCCGCGGCAAGATGCCCGATAGCCTGGTATTTTACGGTGTCGTATTCGTTTCCGCTGTGCTTTTTCTTTATTGAGTCACTTCTGCACCAGTAGGGGCAGTGCGCACGAGAGTCGGCATCCTGCAGTCTTGCCAGATCGTCTTCATCAAAGCAGGCCATACAGCCTGCTTCGTCTTCGTCCTCATCGTAAGAGAAATTTCTGCAATCTTCACAATCGTCCATAAATCTGCTCCTTTAAAACATACTTTTTGCACGCAATGGCATTCCTACTAATCTATCTTCTACAGAAAAAGCCGGATATTAGTGTTTTCTTTCCGAGGGAGCTCTCCAGGTTTCGGGATCCCCCTTTACCGAAGGGCAGAGATCGTTCAAATAGCAAAGCTCACACTTCGGTCTTTGGGAAGTGCAAAGGGTACGCCCCAGAGCAATGATATGCGTATTCCAGCGAATCCAAAACTCCTTAGGGAGCACTTCCATGAGTTGAAACTCCGTCTTTGTCGGATCGGAAGAATCGGCAAGTCCCAAGCGATTCGAAATTCGTTTTACATGGGTGTCCACGACAATGGAGGGAATATCGAAAATATTTCCCAAAATGAGATTTCCCGTCTTCCGTCCTACACCAGGAAGGGCGACAAGAGAATCGATATCCTTCGGAACCTCTCCCCCGTGCTGTTCCACTAAGGCGGCAGCGCAGGCCTTGATGTTCTTTGCTTTGTTATGATAGAAGCCGGTGGAATGGATATCCTCTTCCAATTCCTTTAGATCACAGGAAGCGAAATCTTCCAGACTTTTATATTTCTTAAAGAGTTTTTCCGTTACCATATTGACTCTGGCATCGGTGCACTGTGCCGATAAAATGGTGGCAAAAAGGAGCTGCCAGGCATTTTTCGCCTCCAAAAAAATCATGGGATGGTCGCCGTAATGGGCATCCAGCCTTGCCATGATTTCCCGCACGCGGGCTTCTCTTTTTTTCTTACTTTCTCTTGGAATAAACATAGTCCCACTTTCTTTAAACAAATGCGGTAGCATTATGACAAAATTATCAATCTGCATACAGGGGTTTTTACAGAGGAATTCGCCTATAAATCAATAGAGATATTCCGTCCTGTCGCCTGGTACCGGTAGTAGCGCACTCCTGCGGCATCGAGCATCCTTTTGGAAGCACGAACAGAAGGGGTGTCTGCATATTTATCTTCGCGGAAAACCATGGTCTTGATACCCGACTGAATGATGGCTTTCGCGCACTCGTTGCAAGGGAAGAGGGTAACATAGATTTTTGCCCCCTCTAAGGAGCCGCCTCTATAGTTTAAAATGGCATTTAATTCTGCGTGTGTCACATAGATATATTTGGCATTGTAGGGATCATGCTCCGCCTGAATTTTCGTCCAAGGGAAAATGTCATCGGAACAGCCCTTTGGAAAGCCGTTATAGCCCATAGAGAGAATCTTATTATCGGAAGAGACGATGCAGGCTCCGACCTGTGTGGAGGGATCTTTGGAGCGTCGAGCGGAGAGCTCGGAAATGCCCATAAAGTATTCGTCCCAAGAGATATAATCGCTTCTTTTTTCATTTTCACTCATTTGATTGTCCTGCCTTTATAAAAACCTAATTTCCTACTACACAACTCCAATTTCCTACTATAAAAACCTAATCTCCTGCCATGAACATCCAATCCCTCCGCATGATGAAGGAGAACATTCATACAGCTTGCGGTGGTTTTTCTTTCGTTTATTCTTTAATCAAGAATGAAGAAGCAATGCTCTGACATCCTTTATATTAAGAATGAAGAAGCAATGCTCTAAAGTATGGCTAATCATAGCAAAATAAGGGCAAAATGAAAAGTGCTTCAAGGAGAGTAAGTATTTTTAGAAAGCTGTTTGTGAAAAATAAAAAAAACATTGACAAGAATAAGGCGGTATAGTAATATATCGTTCGTGCCTCAAAAATCAAAACAGAGCACGAGTGTGCGGGTGTAGTTCAATGGTAGAATGTCAGCCTTCCAAGCTGAACACGTGGGTTCGATTCCCATCACCCGCTTTTTTTGCCCAGATAGCTCAGTCGGTAGAGCAGAGGACTGAAAATCCTCGTGTCACTGGTTCGATTCCGGTTCTGGGCATTTGCCACACATGCGCGAGTGGTAGAGTGGTACTATGTCTCCTTGCCAAGGAGAAGGTCGCGGGTTCGATTCCCGTCTCGCGCTCTCAGTGATAAGGTAGAAGCCTGATGATTTCAGGCTTCTTTTTTTATGGAAAAGGGGCTTGTCCTGGAGTATACTGAAAGACGAAGTGCTTTATAGGACTATCGCTTTTATAGGATTTTAGTATACAGAAAGGAAGGAAAATATGGCTTGTACAACGATTTTAGTGGGAAGAGAGGCGAGCTTTGACGGATCGACCATGATTGCCAGAAATGAAGATTCCGGCTCAGGTTCATTTTGCCCGAAGAAGTTTATCGTAGTGGAACCGAAGGATCAGGGAAAAGAGTATGTTTCCGTGCTCTCTCATGTGAAGATTCCGCTTCCGAAGAACCCGCTTCGCTATACTTCTATGCCAAATGCAGTATATGAGGATGAAGGAATCTGGGGTGCGGCAGGGGTAAACAGTGAAAATGTGTCCATGACAGCGACAGAGACGATTGCCTGCAACGAGCGTGTGCTCTCCGGAGATCCCCTTGTAGTCTATAAGAAGGCGGAGAACGGAAAGCCGGAGCAAATCGGAGGAATCGGAGAAGAGGATATGGTGAGTCTGGTACTTCCCTACATTCATTCCGCAAGAGAAGGCGTGCTTCGTCTTGGAGAGCTTTTGGAAAAGTACGGTACTTATGAAATGAACGGTATTGCCTTTTCGGATGAAAATGAAATCTGGTGGCTGGAAACCATAGGCGGACACCATTTTATCGCAAGAAGAGTGCCGGACAATGCCTATGTTATGATGCCGAATCAGCTTGGAATTGACTACTTTGATTTTGAAGATGCGTATGGTGCACAGGAAGAGTATATTTGTTCAAAGGACCTAAAGGACTTTATTGCAAAGAACCATTTGGATCTTCGTTTTTCCGATGAAATTGAGAAGACGGAGGGAGATTGGATTAACCCAAGAGAGTGCTTTGGTACCCATTCTGACGGAGACCATGTCTATAACACCCCGAGAGCTTGGTATATGGCAAGATATTTTAATAAAAATACCTTTAGCTTTGACGGAGAGAATGCCGAGCTTAAGCCGGAGGACGATGATCTTCCCTGGTGCCTCTGCCCGGAGATAAAGATTACTCCGGAGGATGTAAAGTACATTCTTTCCTCTCATTTCCAAGGGACACCGTATGATTGCTACGGAAAATACGGCGATGAGAAGAATCGCGGAAAATACCGTCCTATCGGAATCAGCAGGAACAATTTCCTGAGCCTCGTGCAGATTCGGCCTGATGTTCCGAAGGAGTATGCGGCTATTGAATGGGTTTGCTTCGGCTCCAACACCTTCAATGCCTTTGTTCCCTTCTATGCCAATGTGGATAAGACTCCGGAATACTTTTCGAATACGACGCATAGAGTCACAACGGAAAGCTTTTACTGGGTAAATAGAATTATTGCCGCGTTGGCTGATGCGCAGTTTAGTGAGTGTAAAATGCATATTGAGCGCTATCAGGGGAAGGTTCCTACAAGAGGCTATACTCTTATGAAGGAGTTGGAAGAGAAGCTTGCAAAGAAGCTCCCGAAGAATACAGCTGTAATCAAGCTTTTGGAAGAGTGCAATGAGGAAATAGCCAAGATGGTGCAGGAAGAAACCGATGCGGTACTCGATAAGGTGCTGTATGAGGTGAGCTGCAAGATGAAAAACGGCTTTGGAAGATCGGATGCCTAAGAGGAGATTCTCTATGGCCCTATATGTATTCGTTGAGTGGGATTAGCCGTCAAGACGGTTTGCCTTATAACTCACATTTGTCGATAACTCAATAAAGCACTCAGATCATCATTCGGTCTGAGCGCTTTTTTTCTTATCCAAACGCTCAAAAGCAAGACTGTAGCCCTCCGCACCATAATTTAAGGACCGATTTACTCTGGAAATGGTGGCAGTGGATGCCCCGGTGCTCTTTGCAATATCAATATAGGTTTTTCCCTCTCGAAGCATCTTGGCAACTTCATAGCGTTGCGCCATGGCAAGAAGCTCATTGATGGTGCAGACATCCTCGAAAAAGCAAAAGTATTCCTCGGTTCCTTTCAGCGTCTGTATCCCTTCGAAGAGGTGTCGCACCTCTTCCGTATCCAGTTTTTTATTCATTAGAGCGATTCCTCCTCTGTATATTTTCGTAAATAGAATTTTCAAAGATGTTTTTATAAATGTCTTTATTCCGATAAATTTCTCTAATCTGTCATTTATTCCCAATTGATAGGAGTCGGTCTTCTGGTATCGAAAACCTTTTTTACATCAAAAAGATCGGAAAGGCGGTCTGCTTTACCGATATAGGATTCATACAAACGATAGCCGTCTATATTTCTTCTTCCCTGACGCAGGAATTGATCTCCGTATTGCATCCAATACTTTGCGGAATCAACATTACAGAAGTATCGGAAGCCGGCATTTTCCAGAAGATCATATTTCCCGTCTTGCTGCCCGCTTTGATAGGGGTGCCAGTCTCCGATATCCGCTCCGAAGGGGTAGAGAAGAATCTCGCAGGGCTCCGGAAGCAAAGGCTCCACATTGCGTTCCCAACGATCCGTATCCTTTTTCACCGCCTCCAAAGAACGATCCGTAAAATTAATGTGTCCCCAGGAGTGAGAGGCAAACTCATATCCGTCATCCTTTAAAGCCTGAGTCAGCTTCTTTACAGTTTCCTTATCCTCTTCAATATTCGGATTAGCCTTATTTTTCGGATCCAGGGCAGGAGAGTTCGGATCGAAAGTTTCGTCCGTGCGATAGCCCAGTACACCGTTGTATCCGGTGAAAGCAATGATTGCTTTATGCCCGTGGTAGGCAAAGTCAGGGTGCTCTTCAACAAATTCATCCAAAATGGGAACCAAATCGTAGTCGCCGATACTGACATTTCCGTCTTTGTCCGTGTATTGCAACTTCGGCTTTCCCTCTTCGTCTAAAACCATCTTATCGGCAAAACCGCTTCCTTGCATGTAAATATAGTAATTTACATCGTCCTCGGACATGACGAAGGGCTTTTTCCCTTCAGGCAGCATAATCTGCTTCTTTATCATTTTCTTTGTGCCGTCAGGCTGCTCCTGCATTTCCGCAATATCATGCATATGCACCATGACATATCCGCGCTCGTACATTTCTCGGATTACTTCCTTAAATTCCGGAATCGTAGTCATTACAGAATTGTACTGCCTTCCCTGATGGGTATCCTTTAAAGCGCGGTCTGTATCCACAATAAGGATGTGAAAGAAAATATGAGTAATGCTATCCATATCTGCGGGAACAAGCTTTGTTTTTGCTTCCTCAAATTCCGTGATTTTTGCGGAAATTTCACTATCTTCCGAGAGACTTAAGGAATTGAGTGTGGCAATTGCTCCGTCGTAATCATACTGCTTGGCTTGCAGTTCTGCAGCCTTTAATGCCTCTTCCTTTTCGGATAATGCCGTGTCCGTACTTTCTTCGCTACTTTTGTTTTCGATTTCGCTATCGGAGCTTAGAGGACGAATGTTCTTTTCCCATGCAGGAGAGCTTTCTTTTTTTTGGCCAAGCAGTTCTCTTTCCCTTAGGTAAGGAAGCGCATAACGGATTCCAACAAAGGCAAGAAGAAGTAAAAGTAGCAACAAAAAGCTAAGAAGGATATGGACTCGCTTTTCGCGCCGCCGCTTCTCTCTTCTTAGCTCCATCTTTTTTCGATGCTCGTTCATCCTCTTCTGATAATCTATCTCTTCAAAATCTTTTTCCGTCATTTTTGCCATCCTTTAAAGTGTTAAAGCTATACCGCTCTAAGACATTGTACGGAAACTTCTCTCTACTTTCAAGAAGAGAATCCCTTAAATTTTAGGAAGAAAAAAAGAAGGTCCTTTAAGCCCAGGATATAAAAAGGATTGGCTCTAATTTTTAAATTTATGCAGGAGGGGAGAAATGCTTTTATACAGTAACAGACAAAGCAAAACATCCAGCATTCCCTTAATAAAGGTAAAGGGGAGATTAAAGATGAGGAGAGCCCTTTCCATACTTCCTACAGAGGGTAGAATCAGCTGATATAGGGAGAGTACGGTTTCCTTGGGCATGAAGTTATAGTAAAAAGGATACACAACAAAAAGATTGGAGGGATAGGAAATCAAAGCCATACTCAGCGCTCCGAGAAGGGACGCGATAACGGCGGATTTTTTTGTTTTCTTTCTTCTGTAAAACAGTCCTGCAACACCTACAAAGCAGGATCCAAGGATAAAGTTTGACAGCTCTCCTACGGCAAAGGAACCGGAACTGAAGGAATGAAGGATATTCTTAATGAGTTCGACCAGAATTCCCGCAACGGGACCGATGCCAAAGGCGGCAAGAAGTGCAGGAAAGTCTGAAAAATCAAATTTAATAAAGGGGGGCATAAGAGGAGCAGGGACCTCCAACCACATCAGCACATAGCTGATTGCGGAAAGAATACCGATAATCGCAATATTTCCAATGCGAATATTGCGATTCATTTTTCCTGTGCTCTTTTGTACCTGAGAATTTGTTTCTCCGCTTCCGTTTTTCATTTTTTACCTCGCTTTCCTAAAAAGGGGAGGAGTTCCCCCTTTCGCAATGAACAGATTTCTTCTTTCAGTGTGAAAAGCGATTGACTTTTGTGAGTAAAGAAAATGCATAGGCGCGTCCTATGTGGAAACTTATGCGAGCATACTCATCAAGAATAAAAAAGCCCTGTACAAAAAGTACAGGGCAGGAAAGTTCGTCAAACTCGCTCCTCTTTCATCCAGACTATACTGTTGGTGTCGGAATTACACCGACTCGGCTGCAAATGCAGGTCGCGGACTCTACCGCCAGTGGGGAATCACACCCCGCCCTGAAGAACTACTCTACAGAATACACCTTTTTTCGGAAAATGCAATAGACTGTATAAATCCATAATTTTGGACAAAATATACAAAACTTTTAAAATATTTTAGGAAAAGTATACAAG
>CAUTEL010000052.1:0-8481 GCA_963537185.1 uncultured Oribacterium sp.
GGTCTACATTTGACGCCTCTAAATATCCGGCCATAAGAGTCGGAGTTGAGCCTTCTCCCGGCATGGTAGCCGAAATATTTCCCGTATTATCTCCTACTCCCGCATTAAAGGTATTGTTTCCCGCCTTGGTAAGTCCTTCCTGGTTCTGGAAAGTAGCCACGGCAACCTTACCTAAAACAATAGAAGTAGCTGTTACCTGAGCAGGTGTGCCGCCTGCAGCAGCTGTCTTATTATCAATGATACCCTTGATAACTCCATCCTCACCGATTTCCACAGACTTTAGCTGTGCTGCAAAACCGTCGAAGCTCGGAGCTCCGGTAAGGTCTACCGTTCCGTTGTTGTCTGCCTTGGGTGCTCTCAACGGAACCAGGTTCTTTCCGTTATCGCCATACTTTGTCGGCTCCGTAAGTGAATCGGGCTGAAAGCCGTAAACGAAGTTATGGTTGGCATCCACGATATAACCGTTTGCATCCACAGAGAACTGTCCGACTCTGGTATAAGCAAAATTGTTCTTTTTCATCTCTGATGTAGTCGTCTTGGTATTAGCCGGATCAAGTACTACCTTCTTATTGGAAGCGCTGGTGATGAAAAATCCGGATCCGTTGATGTTTGCATTAAAACCGCCTACATAAGACGGGGTACTGGAGGTATAATCCGTTGCGATTGATCCGGTAAGTGAACCGTAGCCGTACTGTGCAGGGTTTGCACCGCCGATGCTTGCGTTTCCGGATGCCTCCTGCTTTCCTCCCGAAGAAGTGGTAGAGGTCTGATACATGGCATCCTTAAAGGTATAGCTTTGTGCCTTAAATCCAAAAGTATTGACATTAGCAATATTGTTTCCAATTACATCCAACTTATTTTGATGTGCCCTTAAACCTGCTACAGCAGAATCCATTGCTCTTAACATATTATCTTGTCCTTTCCTCAACTTTGTGAGTCATAAAAAGAGGTACTTCTTAGCGTATAAGTTTACGGTTGTTTATCGACCGCTTTTTACTTTTGTATAAGAAAAAACTTAAATTTTACATTTTATGGAATTCTGTTTTCTCTATTCACAGCCTCTCCCGTATTTGTTCTTTCGGAACTTCCTGTCGAAGTTTCCGGACCGCTAGCGGAGGGATTAGCTTGAGAACTGCTTCCCGTTCCCGCCTGTCTGATTTGCAAGAGGCTTTCCAAAGAATAATCCGTGCTATCTCCTTCAATACGGAATGTCGCTTCTTTCCCACTTAAGTTAACCGAAGCAATGATTCCTGTTTTTTCCTTGGGACTGTTCTCAATCAGACTGTTTTCCGCATTCGGAAGCTTTACCGTTACTTCCTTTCCGATTAAACCGGCAAGATAAGTAGTTTTGGTGAGTGCCATTTCTTCCTTCATATTGCTGGTCATAGTTCCCAAGCTTTGTACCATGGCCATCTGTGTCATCTGTGCCATCATCTCGCTGTTATCCATAGGATTTGTCATGTCCTGATGCGCAAGCTGCGCAGAAAGCAGTTTGAAATAGCTCTCAATAGTCAATGTATTTTTATCATTGGCCTTCGCCGTATAGCTAGCTCTTTCATAAGGATTTGCTACCGAAGACAGCCCTTGAATTTCCGCCATATTTCCTCCTTACTCCATAATCCCCAGTCTCATTCTATGGATAAAACCTTCCGTACGATTCTTATTCTTTTCTTCCTCCGCTTCACGAAGTCTCCGTTCCGCTTCGTCCCTGTTTTCTTTCGAATGGGAATCATTGTCTCTAAAAAGTTCTTCGTGAAGATTCTCTTCATGAACAACGACCTTGGTTTGCTCTCCTGTTTTTTGCTCCACAATCCTTGCCATATCCTCTGCACCATTCTGCAAAATATGGAGAGTCTTGGGGTTTTCCGCAAAAATCACAATACTGGCCTTACCGGATTGAAAGTTTAGTTTTACCGTAATCTGCCCCAAACTTCTCGGTTCCAGTTCTATCTTTATTTCCCCTTTACGGAAGTCTATCTTTTCACCTATAAACTCTGCTACATCCTTCGGGAGTGCTTCTTCCTTAGTAAGGAGATGCGCATATTCCACTTTCTTCTCCGTATAAACCGTCTCCGGCTCTGACTTAATCGGAGCTTCCGCCTTTAGCACGGAGCCAAGATGCGTTTCTTCCTTCTTTAAATCAGTTCTCGCAATTCTCTCCCCGGCCTTTTCCTCACTCTTCTTTTCTCTTTTGGGCTGAACAGCTTCCTTTTCCGGTCGAAGCTCATCCTTGGAAATTCCGTTTTCGTCTTTCCCTTTATTCTCTAAAGGAAGCTTCTCTTCTTCCGCTTTTCCATCTAAGGAAAATGCATTTTTCTCCGCAATTTTATCCTTCTGCCCATCTATCGGACTTAAGACTTCTTTTAAAGAAACAAGCTCTTTTGTCTCTTCCGTTATCGGCTCTTCTGAAAGCACGGCAGAAACGGAATCCGCTCCCGGCTCATCTTCCGATTTTGTCTGCATTTCCACCTTAAGCTGATCTCTTCGAATCAGGAAGCTGTTTTCCGTAAGAAGATTTTCCATCTCCTGCTCTAAAGAAAGCTCCTCCGCATCTTCCTTCTTTATCTTTCTCTCTTCCGGCTTTTTCGCCTTTACGCCGGTTTCGCGTTTTTCCGTCTCCGGACTGTCCTTTTTCTCCTTCCCTGCATGAATCTCCTCTTTTTCTTCCTTGGAAGCTCGAAGAAAATCGGAAAAATCCGCAGAGGAAGCGTTCTTATCATCCGTCTTTCCTTTTTGTATTTCTTTTCCCGCGGGAAAGCTTGCAGACTGTGCAGCAAGCGCTGTGTTCCCCTTCAGCATCGTAAGTTCCGCCATATCTTCTCCTATGAACTAACTAGGCCTTTCTGGCATGAGAAACAAATTCCTCAATAAAGGCTTCCTCGAACTTTCGTCCCAAAACACGATACTCCTCCAGCTTTCTTTCCTTTAGCTTTTCAAAGGCGTTGGTATCCAGCTTGGCTTTTACCATTTCTTTCTTCTTTTCTTCGGCAATCACCGTGAGACGAGTAAGTTCATCCTCTTCTTTTTTGATGCGTTTTTCCATTCTTTCCAGACCGCGCACATAAATCATCATGTTCTCAATGGAGCAGCCCTCTTTCTTAAGGCACTCAAACTCCTCCTCGTAATGATGAAGCTCTCTGTCGAGATCCTCTAAAAGCTTTTTCTGATTCTGAACATCCTGTGCTTTTAAGGCATATTCTTCCTTCAGCTTGTCCAAAACCTTTTGCTTAAATTGGTATACTGATTCGAGACTGTAGCAAAACTTTTTCATCCTGCCCTGTCCTTTCTAAATAAATAGAAACATTCTGCATCTTAAAGAATATCGGTTATTTCTTCCATTTTTATTACTGTTTCTTCATAAGAAAATGATTCATCTACTTTTTGCATAAGAAACTCATTAATGGCGGGGTATCTTTCTATCGCATCATCAAGCTTTGGGTCAGAGCCCTTCTTGTATGCCCCGATAGAAATCAGATCTGCATTTTTCTGATATAAGCCCAGCGTATTTCTGATTCTTGAGGCATATTTTTTATGCTCCTCGGAAACCAGTTCCGCCATAAGACGAGAAATGCTCATTCCGATATCTATGGCAGGATAATGGTTCTCTGCTGCCAATTGCCTTGAAAGCACGATATGACCGTCCAAAATACCTCGAACCGTATCCGCAATCGGCTCATTTGTATCATCTCCTTCCACAAGTACCGTATACACCCCTGTGATAGAGCCTTTTTTAAAGGCTCCCGCCCTCTCTAAAAGTCTCGGGAATTCCGCATAAATGGAGGGGGTATAACCTCTTGCGATAGGAGGTTCTCCCGTAGCAAGTCCGATTTCTCTTTGAGCCATTGCAAAACGCGTCAGAGAATCCATCATAAGAAGCACATCCAGCCCCTTATCCCGAAAATATTCCGCAATGGTCGTTGCAACAAGAGGTGCTTTTAAACGAAGCATAGCCGGCTGGTCCGAGGTGGCAACCACCAAAATGGTACGCTTCATACCTTCCTCACCGAGATCCTTTTCCACAAATTCCAAGATTTCTCGTCCACGCTCTCCCACAAGAGCTATGACATTGATATCCGCCTTTACATTTCTTGCAATCATCCCCATCAGAGTGGACTTTCCTACACCGGATCCTGCAAAAATTCCGATACGCTGTCCTTTTCCGATGGTATTTAAACCGTCTATCGCCTTGATTCCAAAGTGCAACCTCTCTCTTATGGGCGGTCTGTCCAAAGGATTCATATAGCTGTTATTCACCGTGTAATATTCGCTTTCCGGAAAAGCTTCTCCTCCGTCCATCGGAACGCCCTGCGCATCTATGATTCTTCCCTTTAAAAAATCGCCTACAGGAATCCGGAGCCTTCGTCTTGTGTTTCGTACAAAAGCACCGGAGGTAATTCCCACCGAGCTTTTATAGGTCATAAGCTGGACTCTGTCTCCCTTAAAGCCAACAACCTCTGCGGCAACCTGTGTCTCCGTCTCATCACTGTAAATCATGCAGATATCGCCGATACTGGATTTACCCGTGCCGGAGGCCTCCATGGACATCCCTACTATATTTTCTATTTTTCCGATGTTCTCCACGGTTTCCATTTTTTTAATGGCAGAGAGAATATTTTCATACATCTCTTACACGCTCTCCTGGCTGTCCAAATGCCCCAGTCTTTCTCGCAGGGTTTCCATCTGCGTATCGATTCCGGCATCTACAATTTCCTCCTGAGTCTCCAAAATCAGAGTCCCCGGTTCTTCTTTTTCAACAATTACAAATTTGATATTATCAGAAACCTGAGAGAGCTCCGATGCCACATCGGAATCGGTCTCCACCAGCATTTCATAATCCAAGCGATCAATATGAATCTTCAGCCAATCCGTCTTCTTGATTCTTTCCGCTTCCTTCACAATCATTCTGCGAATCACTTCCCCGGAGGAGCGCAGGCTGACATGAATCACCTTCTCCGCAACGGCAATGGCCACATCCTTCAGCTCATCCATATAACGGTAGAGTCTCTCTGTCTTTACATCCTCCACGGTACGAAGGCTGCGATTTAAGTCCTGTCTAAAAGACTCGAGGTCCTCGGCATGCTCCGCAAAAATCCTCTCTTCCGCCTCTTCCTTTCCTCTTTCATAGCCCTCATGGAAGCCGTTCTTATAGCCTTCCTCCTCTGCATTTTTCTTTAGCTGTTCGGCCTCCTTTTCCGCAGTATCTATAATGCGTTGTGCCTTTTCTAAAGCCAAATGGAGGAGGGTCTCATGATAGGGATCCTCCTCCTTTTTTTCAGGGAAGGCCCTCTCTTCTATCTCCTCATTTTCTTCTTTCTGAAGATAGTCATCCGCTTCATTTAAGCTGCCTTGCTCTTCCTCTTCCAAGAAAGAAAGGTAAGTGGAAAGCCCCTTATTGGATGCGGATTTAATAATCTGCCTAGACGAGGACATTGTCTTCTTCGCCTCCCTTATTGATAATTACTTCTCCCTTATCCTCCAGCATACGAATAAGATTAACAATACGCTGCTGTGCTTCTTCTACATCCTTCAAGCGGATATTTCTGGAAACCTCCATGTCGGAATGAACGGTTTCCGCCATACGCTTGGACATATTGTTGAAGAAAATCTGCTTCATTTCCTCGTTTGCCGTCTTTAGTGCAAATACAATATCCTTGGAATCGCAATCTCGGATAAAACGCTGCACGGAGCGATCGTCCATGGTGAGAATATCCTCAAATACAAACATCTTGTCCTTGATATCCGCAGAAAGATCGGGATCGGTCACATCGAGCTCGTCAAAAATCTTCTTTTCATTACTTCTGTCAATATGGTTCATGACATCCGCAACGAAATCCACACCGCCAAGGTTCATATTATCTTCACTGGTAATAATGGTGTCGAATTTCCTCTTCATTTCTTCTTCTACGATAGAAATCGCTTCCGGTGACACTCTATCCATCTTTGCCATAGCCACAACCGTAGGAATACGCTTAGCTTCAGCAAGATTCTCCAAAACCTGAGCCGCCTGCTCTGCATCCATATAGGAAAGAATAAGCGCGATAACCTGCGGACGCTCGTTCTGTAAGAGCGAAAGCAGAGCCTTCGGATCTCCCTTTGAGAAGAAATTGAAGGGTTTGGAAGCCAAAGTATGGGACACACGGTCAAGAAGTGATTTTGCAGCCGTTTCTCCAAAGGCCTTCTCCAAAACCGCTCTTGCATAGTCCATACCGCCATCCGTCATCATCTTATGTGTAAGACATAGGCGGTAGAACTGCTCTAAGGTTGTTTCCACCATAGAGTTTGTAGTCTTTCCCATCTTGGCAACCTCAAAAGTCAACTCCTCGATGTCTCTTTCCCCCAAATATTTATAAATCTGTGATGCGCGCTCCGCCCCTAAGGAAACCACCACAAGTGCCGCTTTCTGTTTTCCGTTTAAACGGTGGTGGGGTTCGGTACTTTCAGGGTCTGAGGCCCTCATTTTAGCTTTCTTTTCTTGTACTTCTGTGCTGTTTTCTGCCAAGGTTTTGCTCCTCTTCTCTCATCCAGCTTTGAATAAGCTTTGCTACAACCTGCGGGTTCTGATCTGCGAACTCGCCAATGCTCTTCTTTAGCTTCATGCCATGGATCATTCTGCCTTCTGCATTCAGCTCATACTCATCCGGTTCATCAATCGGCGTGATTTCATCACTCGGTTTAACGCTGAGTGCTTCTTGATTTGCCATTTCTTCTTCCATAAGCATCTTCTGCTTCTTCCGTTTTTTACCTCTAAGAACCAAGAGAATCAAAATGAGTAAGAGTAAGAATGCCGATACGGCTGCTCCGATTAATGCCCATAACGGGAATCGTGCAAGCACCGTCTTATTTTCCGTATCTGTCGGCTCTTCTTCCGTCTTCTGCACATTCGTCTTATTCAAGGAACGAAGAATCGTAATCTTATCTCCCGCATCCTCTCTCGAGATTCCTGCGGCATCAGCTACAAGGTTAATTAAGTCTTTTTCCGGAATGCTGCTGTCATCGGTATTGATGACTACGGCAACAGTGGCATTTTCCAAAACGCCGGGAGCAATCTCCTTCTGTTCCTTTAATACATTGTATAACCATTCCCGCGTTGCACTGGAATTGGCATAGCCGTCTATCCCGCTGTTGTTTCCGTTTTGCGCGGTATATCGCGGTGTATCCGCGTTGGCATCCGTACCTGCAACCCCCGCTGCATTCTCTCCGGAGCTTCCCGCATTTTCTCCCGCTACCTCTTCGTTTTGAAGAAGACCCGTCTTATCGTTAGCTTCTATCTTCTCCGGGACGGTATACTGCGTATTTTCCTGAATGAGCTTCGCCATGTTCAGCGTTCCCTTTACAGAAACCGCAAGATTTTCCATTCCGTAGATTTTCGCCAGTACGCGTTTAATATTGGTAGCAATATTATTTTCCACTGTAGCGGTCAAATTCGTTATGCTTGTACCGGAACCGCCACCGCCTTCATCCGCATCGGCCCCCACTTCTTCCATCGTACCCGCATCAAAAACGGAAACCTTGGTGAAGTTCATTCCTTTTACAGATCTAGCCACCAGATTTTTAATGGCTTCGGCATTCTTTTCTCCCAAAGACTGCCCTTCTTCCATGGTAACTACCACGCTGGCGCTGGCCTCGATCGGTTCGTCAGACTCTATGGCATAGCTCTGCTCCGTACCTTCCGCAATCGTAACCTTTGCGTCTCGTACTCCGTCAAAAAGACGTACAGTAGCTCCCAGTCTGTCCTGCAAGTCATATAAGGTATATTGCTTTTTATCGGACTCTGTGGTCATCAGTCCCGAATTCCCGATATACATATTGTAGGTGAATCCCGACTTGGGATAGCCCTTTGATAAAAGCTGCGCCCTTAAAGTATCCACAGACTGAGCAGGAACCTTAAGTGAACCTGACTTTCCGTCATAAAGATAAGGTACATTCTGTTCCTGTAAAAGGGAAACCACCTGTTGCGCCTCACTTTGACTTAAGGAACTGAAAAGGGTTTGATATTCAGTTTTTTGACCTCTGGCAATCAGAAAAACTGCCACAACAATAACCAAAGCGGTAGCTGCAGCTATAATAGCCAAAAGTTTTTTTGATTTTTGTGACAGATTTTGCCACATTTCCTTGAGTTTTTGCACCTCAAACTCCCCATTCCTACAAAGTAATCTTCATTAATTCGTTATAGCTGTCGAGTGCCTTGTTCCGCAAAGATACAAGTAAATCCAAGCTGATTTGCGCCTTGGCTTCCGCTATAGGAAGACTGTGTGCATCAGAAAGTTGACCTGTAGCCAGTAAATATTGCTTTTTTTCCACATCCAACTGGCTGCTTTTCACATTATTGATTGCAGATTGAAATACATCCTTGAAAAATACACCATTTCCCGATGTAGAGAATCCTTTTCCGATTTCTCCTCCGGAAGAAATGTTCCCCAGCTTCCAAGAACTCATAGGGACAATAAAATCTGTATGGTCCATGTTACTCCTCCTTTAGGA
>CAUTEL010000053.1:0-8469 GCA_963537185.1 uncultured Oribacterium sp.
TCGTTAACATAGCGAAGCTCCTTACCGCTTTTTCCGATGTAAAGCTTACCGTCCAGAGTAAACCCCTCCTCCAGTAATCTTCCGTCCGCATCGAAAAAATACTCCGCCTTGTCCTCCGGGTCAACGAATTTGCCGGTAACCATTCTTCCGCCTTGTCCAATATAGTAGCTGTCTCCATTGTAGGACAGCCACTCATTTTCCAGAGGCTCGTTTGGTCCGAGATAGAAGAACCAAGCCTCTCCTTCTTTAACCCAGTCTCCGGAAAAATTACTTTCGGCATAAACATTTTGGGCAGAAAAGAATCCGCTCAAAAAGAAAAAGAACAGGACAAGAATCATTCCTCTTTTTACTTCACAATTTTTCATCTCTATACCTCCTTCATTATACTCAAAGCACGGAAAATATGCTAGGCATTTATTTTGCAGCTTCTAAAGAGTTATCCTGGCTGTTTTCATGTATAGCGCTTTTGATTGACTTTTTACAGTCTACTCTTTGAAAGCCTTTAAATGCACAAACAGGGATGGGGGAAATTCCTTTTTCCTTTCCTCACCATCCCTGTTGTTAGGGAAAACTGTATTGTTTATCTATCCTGAACAAGCATAGCATGATCCGACTCTAAAAATCTCTTAAGCAGACTGTCCAAAACCTCTACCAAATGTCCAATTTCCGGCTTGGTAAGCTGTTCATCCGCACCGACTTCCTTTCCCTTTACCCTCATCTGATCATTAATCAAAGAGGAGAAAATCACTACAGGAATTCTCTTCAATCTCATATCCTCTTTCACTAGCTTTGTGAGTCTATGGCCGTCCATCATCGGCATTTCAATATCCGTAATGAGAAGATTTACCTTCTTATAAAGATCCGGATCCTCCTTTAAGGCAGAGAGATATTCCCAAGCTTCTTGTCCGTTATTAAAGATTTTAACATCGCTAAAGCCTGCCTTTTGCAAGGCTGTCCCAATCATTCTTTGCAGCAAAACGGAATCCTCCGCAATAATAATCGGCGATGTCGTGACGGATCTCTCTCCCATTTGGTCAATCTCTTCCATCTTGATTCCCGTCTCCGGAGATATCTCCGCTACGATTTTCTCAAAGTCTAAGATCGTAACCAATTGATCATCACACTGTGCAATTCCGGTTGCCACAGATTCTGCACCGTTTGCCAGAGTGCGGTCCGGCTTTTGTATGCTCTGCCAGGATATTCTACTGATACCCTCTATAGAATCCACGCGGAATGCTACCATCATTTTATTAAAGTGAGTAATGATAAAGAGGTCTCTTACCCCCTGTTCGGGAGTGGTTCCCGTTAAGTAATTCGCTAGGTTGATTACGGTAATCAGCTGCTGTCTCGGCTTAAAAAATCCCTCTACCGCTGCGTGAGAATGAGGCATAGGCTTAATCTTTTCCGTCATCATGATTTCCTTTACCTTAGCCACGTTGATTCCGTAAAATTCTCCAAGAACACGAAACTTCATAATCTCTATTTCGTTGGTTCCGGATTCCAGTAAAATTCCTTCCTTTTCATTCTTCTTTTTCATCTTAGTATAACCTCTCCCTTTTTCCGTTCTTCCTTAAACGCGGGACCTGCATCCTGCCCCCACCAGAGTTTTTGTAGCTATATCCTAAATCCGAACAACTTCCCTTCCGTAGGTTCGTACTTGTACTTCCCCAGTTCCGGTATCCAGACTCATGGTTCTTGCATAGTTTGCACCGGTATCTTCACCGGTTATTTTCATTCCTTCTTCCCGAAGAATCTGTTTAACACTGTCAATATTTCTCTGCCCTATATTTCCAAATCCTGCATTTCCACTGATTTCGAACATTTTCGCTCCACCGGCAATCCGCACGGTAGTTCTGCTCTTAACCATTCCGAAAGCAGACATCTTTCGCAAGGTTTCCCGAATCCCCGTATCCGCATACTTAAAAAGATTCGCGTCACTTGCATTGACCCTTTCCGGCAACATGATATGTAGAAGAGCTCCCAGCTTGATATAAGAGTCGTAAAATGCCAGTCCGATGCAAGAACCTAAAGCATAGGTAATGATGACTCCCTCTCCTCTGGTCAGCTTCATATCGCCAATCCCTACTTTTAGCTGCTTATCCAACTGCATCTTACACTCCTAGCTTTTCCAGAATCGTATTTAAAGAATGGATATCGGGCAGCATTAAAAGCCAAGAGGGAATGCTCTTTCCGTCTACCAGAAAGTCAGCATTACAGTACATCAGCTTTTCCGATTCATAGCCGAATTCCACCATAGGAACCGTGAGAATTCCGCCCAACATATTCACTGTACTGCTGGGAACGGATAGGTTCAAATCAACACCGACCAACTGGGAGAAGGCATTAATATAAGAGCAGATGATGATATTTCCGACCTCTTTCAAAGCGGAAAAAGCCATTTCATCCATGGCATCAAAATCCTCGTACTCCTTTTCCAAAAGCTTTTTGAGAAGTCGCTTCGCAAAATGCTTGTCATAAAGGAAAAGCATGAGACCGTCCAAATCTCCGCTCATCTGTACGAGAGTTGCTCCTACAATTTCTTCCTCTTCTCCTATTCGTTTTACGGCTCCGTTGTATCCCAAGATTTTTACCTTGGGAATGGTAATCCTTACCTCCCTCTGTAAAAGTTGGGAAAGCGCCGTTGCCGCATGGCTGGTTCCAATACTGCCGATTTCCTTCATTACATCGAGTTCTTGAAGATTCATATCTTCATAGCGGTTAATCTTCATCTCCTTGATTCCTTATCCTATGATTTTTAGTGATCACGAGTGCCGATTTTCAAAAATCCGGCTCCCGTTTAGCCTCTTAGCTGATTAATCGTTCCTTCCACTTCATCGGAGGTTTGTACCATTTTCAATGCATAGGTAAATGCTCTTTGGCTCTCGATTAAGCGTGTCATTTCCTTTGCCATATCCGTCCCGGAAGACTCCAGAGCTCCTTTTTCGAGTACCGCTCCTTCCAACAAGCTGTCAACATTGTTTCTATCTCCCTGACGAATTGCAAACTCATTATCGCCCTTACTAAGTAATCGGCTGGGATAAGTTATTGTATAAACACCGATTTTCTGCTTTGTTTCTTCTTTAGCATCTTCACTTAAAGAAGCTTTATTCCCATTTCTTTCTCTTTCTGCAGCTTCGATGAGCTTTAAAGCACTGTCATCGGCAAGCATTTTCTCGCCTTTTTCATCCAATATATGCTTTCCGGACTCACTAAGCAGGTAGAACTTTCCATCCGGAAACTCTCCGGCATGGAAATGACCGTTTCTACTATATGTGATTTCTCCCGATTTCGGATCCAAAAGCTTAAAAAAGCCGTTATCCGTTCCGATAGCATAATCATTCGGCTGTCCGGTAGAGACGAATGCCGCTGTGGAAAATTCCGTATTGGTTCGCACTACCGTTGTGCCTGCTCCTGCCTGTAGCTCGGTTTTTGCCTCCGGGGAATCGTTCAAGTTGTAATTAATGAGCTCCGAAAAAATAGCATTTTTCGCCTTATAGCCGTTATTATTTATATTTGCCAAATTGTTGCTGATTACATCCATTTTCTTTTGGCTTGCATCGGCACCGAGTGCCCCGACATAAAATGACATATTCATACTGTAATTCCTCTTTTTGTTCTTCTATTTCAAAGCATCTCAAACTCTAATCCAATTCATCTTTTCCGCTTAGCCTTTATTTTTTGCTTTACTCTTTACTATAAGCGTCCTACATCCGTACTGGCTTTGCTCAGGACACTGTCGTACATCTTGAGCATCTGTGCAGCACTTTGCAAAGCTCTTTGAGAACTCATCATGCTTGTCATTTCTTCCACCATGTTCACATTGGACTTTTCCAGCATTTTCCAATTCACAGTAGTGGATGCCGGTCTTACTAGCTCAGCCTCTGCTGTACTGAAAAGATTGTTGTCTTCCTTGTGCAAGGCCTCATAATTGTTAAAATCCACTATCTTCAAAGTTCCGTACACCGTACGATTTTCTCCCGTGCTCTTCGGGTCATAAACAGCTCCGCTTGCATCTATGGCAAAGTTGTCGTTGGGAAGCACGATATCGTGCCCCTCTTCGCTTTGCACTTTTCCTATACCGGCCAGTTCCAAAACGCCGTTTTCATCTACTGAAAATGCTCCGCCCCTTGTATACATCTTTCCCTTTTCCGTATTAATGGCAAAAAAGCCTCTTCCGTTCAAAGCGACATCATAAATGCCGTCGGTTGTTTCGTAAGAGCCCTGCTCATAGTCCGTATATGTTCTTGCTGCCGATTTAATACGGGATGTCATAGCAATGTCCTTCGGATTCTTTTTATTGTGTCTTCCGGTCCGAATCATCATTTCTTCTTTAAAGGTCGTACTGACCATATTATCTTTCTTATATCCCGCCGTCTGAATGTTGACCATATTATTGCTGACGGTATTGAGATTTCTTCTTTGGGTAATGATGCCCGATGCTAAATCATAAAAGCCTTGATACATATTCCGTCCTTTCTTTTCCGAATACAGAAAAAAGAGCCCTGCATCCAAGCGAGGAAAGCCTCAATGCCTTATTCCACAGGCTAGCTTGTCTCGTCTCTTGATTATCGGACTCTTTTTAGCTTTTTATAAGAGATTTTGAAGGAATATTTGGATTTTCTTCCAAATCGGGAAGCTATTCTTTACATTTCCTCTCCATGATCTCCCATATATTTTCTCAGCTTTCTGAGCGCTATACTGTGAAGCTGAGACACACGGGGCTGAGAAATTTCCATTACCTCCGCAATTTGATTCATATTGAGCTCTTCCACATAGTAAAGAGAAATCACCAATTTCTCTTTCTCCTGAAGAGATTCAATGGCCGCCGTGAGTGCACGGACATTTTCCTTTTGCATAAAGCTGAATTCCGGTTGCACACTGCGATCCTTGGACGGAATCTGAAGCAGAGCCTCATTTCCTTCGTCATAGGTCATGTCCAAAGACAAAACATTTACCATATTACTCATACGCTGAATCTTCTGCAGCTTCTTTACATTCATGTTGAGATAGTCGGCAAGTTCCTCATCGGAAGGAGCTCTTCCAAGACGCGTGCTCAGTTCCAAGTTGGCATTTTCAATACTCCGACTGTCCCTATGGAAATTTCTGGGCAGCCAGTCGTTTTTACGCATCATATCAATGACCATTCCCCGAATTCGACGAGAGATATAGGTTTCAAACTTATTGTCTCTTGTCTCGTCATATCGTTCAATGGCACGCATAATTTCAATGACACCCTCATTTACGATGTCATCTGTCTGCATAAAGTCATGATACATTTCCCTCATTTGGTAGGCAATGGAGCGAACAATATAAACATATCGCATGGTCAGCTCCTGTTTTACCTCTTGTGCATGACTTTCTTTATACAGAAGAAACAATTCCTCATTGGATTTTTCTTCTAAACTAGGATAATTTAAAGCATTCAAGATGGATTCCTCTTTTCCCGGATTTCAACTTTAAGCTATTTCGTAATCTACTAGGCACTGCCTTTTTCTTCCATGTCTTCTTCCAAGCGTAAACTCCCAATGGCCTGTATCTGTACATTACTTGCAACTTCATTAAAGGAAAGCACCCGAACATTCGGGTAAAACTGTTCAATCAGGTGATAAAAATGAATTCTCATTACTTGAGAGGTAAGAATCAAGGGAGGATTGGACAGGTGATTGAACTTTCTGCTTTCCTCCGCAACCTGCCGGACTATGCTTTGTAAGAGTTCCGGACTAAGCGCGAGATATAATCCGCTTTCTCCCCTGGCCAGGGAGTTCACCATGGTGCGCTCTAAGGCGGAATCAAGGGTAATCACCTTCATATTACCGTCTTCACAATACATTCTTGTAATGGTTCTCTTCAGCGCTGCACGAACCTTTTCCACAATTTGGTCCGTATCTTTCACCGGCAGTCCTGTTTCACTGATGAATTCAAAACAGGTTTCCACTATGGTTTCCAAATCCTTTATGGAAATTCCTTCTCGCAGGAGCATGGTGAGAACTCTCTGTAAAAGATTATAACTGATTACCCCGGGGAATGCCTCATCGCAAAGCTCCGGAGCGGTTTTCTTTAAATTGTCAATCAGTCGAACCACTTCTTGTCTGGTCATCAGTTCATAGGAGTGTCGTTTAATTGTTTCGGAAAGGTGGGAGAGCATAACCGAAAGAGGCTCAATAACCGTGTAGCCGTAGAGCTCCGCCCTCTCTCTGTTCTCCGGACGAATCCACTTAGAGGGAATGCCGTATGCCGGCTCAATTGTTTCAATACCGTCAATGGAATCCTCCACATCCTCCGGTTCAAGAGCCAGCATATAATCGGTTAGGATTTCTCCCTTTGCAATCTCCTCCCCTTTTACCTTGATACTATACTCGTTCGTGCCGAGATTCGAGGAGTCTCTAAGTCGAATAGACGGGACTACAAAGCCCATATCCTGAGCATACTGCCTTCTAAACACCACAATTCTCTGTATCAGTCTTCCTCCCACCGACTCATCCGCAAGAGGAATCAGACTGTAGCCGAAATCCATCTCTATCGGTTCGACCTGCAATAGATTATAGACATTGTTAACATCCTTGTAATAATCCTCTTCGCTTTGTGCCTCCGCTTCACTCTGTCCTTCAGCAGTATCCGTTTGACCTTCGACTTCCATTGGGGAAAGAAGTCCGTCTCCTTCCATTCTTGCATATTCCGGCTCTTCCTTGATTTTCTTTTCCAGGAAATAACCTGCTGCAATAAAGCCTCCTGCCACGGGTACTATTTGAAGAAGCGGCATACCCGGAATCAGTACCAAGACCATCATAGCAAGGCCGGTAATCATGATTGCCCGCGGCTGTTGTGTAAATTGCTTAGAAACATCCTCATTCAGAGAGCCTTCCGAAACGGCTCTCGTTACAATCATACCGGTGGATACGGAGATAAGAAGAGAAGGAATCTGTCCTACAAGTCCGTCTCCCACCGTTGCAATGGAATAGGTGGAAAGCACGGTTGCTACAGGCTGCCCGGATTGGATGATGCCGATGATACTTCCTCCAATCAGATTGATTGCCGTAGTGATGAGAGACATGATACCGTCTCCCTTTACAATCTTGGTAGCACCGTCCATGGAACCGTAGAAATCCGATTCCATCTGAATCTTCTGTCGTCTCTCTCTGGCCTGTTTTTCCGTGATCATCCCGGAGGAAAGATCCGCATCAATCGCCATCTGCTTACCGGGCATCGCATCCAGCTTAAAGCGTGCCGCCACTTCAGACACACGCTCTGCGCCCTTTGTGATAACAATAAACTGCATGAGGACAATTATCAGATAAATAATTAAACCGACTACTACATTGCCTCGTACAACGAAATCTCCAAAGGCCTTGATAATGGCTCCGGAGGATCCGCCTCTCGTTAAAATGTTTCTCGTTGTGGATACATTGATCCCTAATCGAAACAAGGTAGTAATTAAAAGAAGAGAAGGAAAAATAGAAAGCTCGAGGGGTTCCCTAATCGTCATGGTAATGACCAGAATCATCATAGAAATAGCCATATTAATCACGATGGCCACGTCCACAAGAGCCGGTTCCAAGGGAATGATTAAGAGCAATATGATCACCAGTACAAAAAGTACTACTGAATTTTGCAAGATTCGTTTAAGCATTTCTATTTTCTTCCTTCGCTTTTTCTAAAATATCCTGTCTATTTTCTTTGCGATAAATATAAACCAATATTTCCGCTACAGCGCTGTAAAAATCTCCGGGGATTTCCTGTCCCACCTTACATTTCGGATACATCGCTCTGGCAAGCGGTTTGTTTTCAATGGCGGTAACATGATGTTCCTCTCCCACCGCTACAATCTTCAGTGCCAGCTCGTCCTGCCCTTTTGCAAGAACCATAGGTGCCTGGTTCTTATCCGGATCGTACTTAATGGCAATAGCCAAGTGTTCCGGGTTTCGAATAATCACATCCGCATCGGGAACCGCCTGCATCATTCTCTGATTTGCTCTGGAGCGCATCAGCTGACGAAGCCTTCCTTTAATTTCCGGATTACCCTCCAATTGCTTGTACTCGTCCTTTACCTCCTGCTTTGTCATCTTAAGGTCGGACTCATACTGCCATTTCTGATACATAAAGTCAAAAAAAGCAATTACCAGAAACACTCCGCAAATACGGGTAATCAGGTCAAACATCATACTCATCAGAGAAATACTGGAATTATGAATATCCATACGAATCATCTTTGCGATAGGAATGATGTCCGCCTTCAAAATAGAATACAGAAAATTAATGAGAATCACTATCTTTACTATATTCTTTACAAGCTCCACTAAGTTTCTTTTGGAAAATATTCTTCCAAGACCTTTCATGGGGCTTAACTTGGAGAGCTTGGGACTCAGGAGCTTGAAGCTTATGTTAAAACGGGTTTGTACCAGGCTGGCAAGAATCCCCAGAGTCATGGTAATCAATAAAAGCGGCAATGCGGACTTTACAAAAATCCATAGA
>CAUTEL010000054.1:0-8460 GCA_963537185.1 uncultured Oribacterium sp.
ACTAAGTAGTTTTAGTCTATTTTTCCATATTTTCTTATTTTTTCAAAAGTTCCTCCAGCTCGCTTTCCGTAAACACATAGCGTTTATTGCAGAAATCGCAGCGAACCTCCTGCGCCCTATGGTCAGAAATCAAGGACTCAATCTCCTTTTTCCCGAGAGAAATCAAGGCTTTCTCCACTCTTTCCCTACTACAATTACAGAAATAGGAAAGCTCTCTTTTTTCGTGAATCTCAGGAGAAAAATCCCCCAAAAGGAATTCCAAAAGACTCTCCGGTGTATGTCCGTCCTTCAAAAGATCCGTAACGGAATGCACCGTCTTCAACTTTTCCTCCAGCTTATCCAGTAGACTCTCTTCGGCAAAAGGAAGGAGTTGGATAATAAAGCCTCCGGAGGCCTCTACTGTATTTTCCTTGTTTAAAAGCACTCCCAGTCCAACGGAAGAGGGAATCTGCTCACTGATACTGAAGTAAGCATTGACATCCTCAGCAATTTCTCCACTTAAAAGCTGAGTCTGTCCCACATAGGGCTCTCCTAGTCCATTGTCGCGGATTACGGAAAGAAAGCCCTTTCCGACAGCTCCTCCAACATCCAAGTGTCCATCCGCTTTCGCAGGGAGTATGACATAGGGATTGGCACAGGCAGCCTTCACCGTACCGTGAGAATCGGCCGTAGCTACCAGACTCTTCATCGGACCGTCTCCCTTAACGGAAAGGGTAATCAAATCCTTATCTCCCTTTAAATCTACTCCCATCATAAGAGCTGCACTCATTAGCCTTCCCATGGCCGCTGTCGCAATCGGAGAGGTATTGTGGAGCTTCCTCTGTTCCTCCGCCGTGTCCCTTGTCGTACAGACAAACGCACGAATCTGTCCCTCTGCCGCAGTTGCTCTCAGTAAATAATCTCTACTACTCATTTGCGGAAAGTTCCTTCTCTCTCTCTTCATCTTTTCTCATGCAGCACTTCTTGTACTTCTTTCCGGAACCGCAATGACAAAGGTCGTTCGGGTACAGCTTCTTTCCTTCTCTTCTTACCGTACCGGACTTCTTCTGCTCCTTGTACAACTCTTTTCTTCTTTCTTCCGTTAAAATGTCGTTCCATTGCGGAAGATCATAAAGCCAAGAAGCCTTCGCTTCCACCATGTTGTAGTAAAGCTTTTCCGGATCAACTTGAATCTTAACTTTTGTATCCGATTCCATGCTGTCAATAGGATTATGGAATCCGGCCAAGGATTCATCAATTCCGTCCAGAATACCTACGAAAATAAATTCTTCAATACCGAACTGCTCGGCAAGCTCTTTTACACTTCCCTCATAAACCTTCTTCGGATCGGAAAGCAACTTCTCATAGAATCCCTTTTCCAGAGTAAAATACTTCTGCCAAAGTGCTTCCTGCTCTGTCTTATTCATTCCGTTTCCGTACGCCGCATTTCTCCAGTTTTCCAATAATGTTGCCATTTCTTTTTCTCCGTTTCTGATAATCTTTATATAGAAGACAGACTGCTACCGTCTCCCAATATAGCTTACTTTCATTTAAACCGTATTATTATAGCGGAGTTAAAGGATTTTTACAATTCCCCCAACTTCCGACTATGCTTCCTTCTGCTCCTCCGCAGTCTCCCCTTTCAGCTCTTCCTTTGCAATCTGAGGCTCGCTCTCTGCAGTCTCCGCTTCATCCGCTGCCGCCTCCATCTCCTTTACCATCCGAGCTTCGGAAGCCGCTCCAAGGACTTCCATAGACTCGTTTTCTCTTTTCTTCTCATCTTTTTCGGATTTTTTCTCTGCAAATCGTTCGAAGTCCTCATATTCCGAGGAAGAGGTCGGTAAGGATTTCTTTTTAAGTCTTTTATCCATATAGCGTCGCAAGCCGTTCATAATTAACGCCCAGAAGGGAACCGCAATAATCATACCCACAAAACCGAAGAGTCCGCCAAAGAGCAGAATGGAAAACAGTACCCAGAAGCTGGAAAGTCCTGTAGAGTCTCCCAAAACCTTCGGTCCGATGATATTTCCGTCAATCTGCTGAATCACCAAAATGGCTATTGCAAAATACAAGCTCTGTATAGGACTGGTTAATAAAATCAGGAAAAAGCAGGGAATTGCCCCGATAAAGGGACCAAAAAAGGGAATAACATTGGTCACCCCGACAATCACGGAAACAAGAAGGGTATACGGCATTTTCATTATGCTCAAAACAAAAAAAGTCAAAATTCCGATAATCACGCTGTCTATAATTTTTCCGAGAATAAAGCCGCCAAAAACATGATGTACATACTGCAGCTCCTCGATAATCCTCCTTGCTTTTCTTTGAGAAAAAAGAGCAAAAAGCAGCTTTCTGAACTGTCTTCTCAGTACATCCTTCATGTTGAGAAGATATACCATGACAATCAGTCCTATCAAAATATTTTTTACAATGGTAAGTGTGCTCCAGATACCATTAGTAAAGAAAGTGGCAAGATTCTGAAGATGGGAGAATATAGCTTGCGCATTGTCGGGTTTTCCCGTAAAAAAGCTGCTGAGCTCTTCATACGCCTTTTCCACATAGGGCTGCAAATCGGGAAAACGATCCAAAATAACAGTCAAATTGTTATAGGAGCGGTTGATTGTATCCGGCAAACTGAAATACAGGCTTAAAACCGATTTAGTAAGCTCCGGAATCATCATGGAAACCAAACCGCTTGTTAAGAAGCCAAGAAATAAAATACTGGCTATTGTACCGAAAAATCCTAAAAAACGATGAGAAGCCTTTTCTCCCATGAAAAAATAATGAATTTTTCCCAAATATTTGACAACCAGATTATAAATCGGGCTCATCAAGTATGCCAAAACCGCTCCATAGATAATCGGTGTCAGAATTTGCACAATAAAAGCAAGATTCTGTTTTACAATATAAAAATTGTTGGCAACAATATATACCAAAGAGACTGCCGCCAATACGGAAAAAGCGGTTAAGCCCCATTTAATCTGTTCCTTCCAATCCTCTCTCTTCATTCTCTATCCTCACAGAACGCTATATTCTCTTTCTATTCTTCTTGCGACAATGATGTCGTATCTTTTCAGTGCTTTCACTTTATCAAAAGACTAAGTTATAAAAAAAGCTTCACATCAGACGATATGAAGCATAACAACATAAAAAAAGCAGACTACCGAAACGCCGTACCACACGTTTGACTCCTAGCTGATAGCCAGGTGGGTAACCTCACGGATAGCTCAAGGATCCTTTACCGCGGACGGAAGGCTTGCTTTCCTTATCACAAATCTTGGAATCCCGTATGTCATATTTGTAGGTTCAAATTGTGTGGCCACGAACGCCCCAGCAAAAGTCTGTATGAGACGATACAAAATATTGATGTCGACTCGCCTAAATTATAGCAAAGGCAAATTAGGCTTGCAAGCATTCGTAAGATAAAATCAATATCCCACTTTTTACTTCTATTTCAGCCTCTTCACCAATAAATTCATTACTGACGCCAAGCGGCTCGGTATTTAGCAGACTGACATTTTCAAGCAGATACTTAAATCCTTTTTCAGAGACACCGTGAGATACATCCGTGAAGGAAAAAGCGGAAAAATAACCGTGATAATCTCTTGAAAAGCGTTTTTTTCCATTTTTTACAGCTGTAAAAAGCTGCCTCTTACCGTAAAGATATCCCTCTCCGCCTCTTTCCGTAAGATAAGCCAAACTTTGTAAAGCGGCATAGCTATGATCCATTCGTTCTCCGCCAAGAGCGCCCAGAATATGTATTTCTTGAATTCCCTTCTCTAAACTAAGCTTTATCGCCGCATGGAGATCGGTATCATTTTTAACCTTAGGAAGGATAATCGTCGAATAGCTTTTTCCTTCCGTCAGTATTTCTTTTTTTTCCGAAGTACTCTGTCCAAATATACGATATTGCCTTTTCGCCTCTTCCCCGGTAACGGAATCCCGAGCTAATCCAATGGATTTCTCAAGGTAACTTTCCTCTTCGTCGGGTGAATAAGAGTCAAAATCTCCCAAAAGAAAATTCGGCACAATTCCTTCTTCCTTGCAGTATCGCATTCCGCCGTCAATAGCAATCACAAGATCACCTTCTTCAACAGAAAAAGGAAGCCCGTAAAAGCTTCCTGCGGCAATAAGTATTGCTCTTTTCTTTTTCAAACGCTCTTCCACTTATGCCCTCTTTCCTTTTGTCCTTACCCTTTGTCCTTACCTTCTTACCTTTTTTTCCAACTCCATAGCAATCTTTCGTGTTTCTTTTTCCAAGTTTTTCCGCCGGAGTCCAAAAGCTTTACTAAAAACTCACTCTCCCTTAAGACGAAGCTTTGCAAAAAAATCCTGTAACAAGGCTCTGGCCTCTTCCGCTCTAAGCCCTTCTCGAATCTCCACCCTATGATTCAGTTCCTTCATTTGGAGAATATTCAGAACCGATCCGCAAAATCCTGCCTTGGGATTCCGAATAGCCATTTCCAATCTGGGAATTCTAGCTTGTAAAATGGCTCCCGCACACATTGGGCAAGGCTCCAGGTTTACATAAAGCGTGCAATCCTCCAGACGCCAATCTCCTATTCTTTCGCAGGCCTCCGCTATCGCGGAAAGTTCGGCATGACTTAAAGCATTGCCAAGAAGATTCCTCTGATTAAAGCCCATTCCGAGAATTTCCCCCGGTAAAATGCCTTTTTCCCCGCAGAGCACCCCCATCGGGGATTCCCTCTTTAAGCCGTCATAAACAAGCACCGCCCCAATAGGAACGTCACCTTTTTCTGCCGCCTGCCTTGCAAGTTCTATCGCCTTCTTCATATATTCGGAGGCGGCATTTTCCCCCTCGGTATATTCCCGAGGGGACAGAATATCCTTCTTATTTTCTTCTTCCATCTCTTCTAAATTTACTTTGTTCTTCCAAAGCTACTATCTCCCGCTTTTCCTCTTCTCCCAAAGTATTTCGCTAATTCTCCGTACTTCCTTAATCCCATGTTATTCCGCTAATTCTTCGTACTTTCTTATTTCAGAAAATTCCGCTATTCTAGTCGGTTATTTCCTTTAAAAGGGAAACGCCAATCAAGCCTTCAGGCATCTTCACGGAGAAATTTTCCGCAATACTTGCACCGATTACGCCAAAACTTTCCTGTTCCGCCCCCTCTCCGCTCTTCATTCCCTTATAGTAAGCAATAAGAGGTACCTGCTCTCTAGTGTGATCAGTGCCGCTGTAGGTAGGATCCGTCCCATGGTCTGCCGTAAGGAGAAGAAGGTCATCCTCCTTCAGGAAGGGTAAGAGTTCACCAAGTTTTTCATCGAAACGCTGAATTTCCTCACCGTATCCGATTGGATCCCTTCTATGCCCGTACAGTGCGTCAAAGTCAACCAAATTCACAAAGCAAAGGCCAGTGAAATCCTTGTCCTTAGCTACGGCAATACACTGCTCCATACCGTGTACGGAGGACTTGGAGTGCTCCGCCTCCGTGATTCCCTCATTGTCAAATATATCCGCAATTTTCCCGATAGAAATGACACTGTAGCCGGCATTTTTCAAAACATTTAATACCGTATCTTGAGGCGGTTTAACCGCAAGGTCATGTCGATTCGAGGTTCTCTTAAACTCTCCTTTTTTTGCTCCAACATACGGTCTTGCAATAATTCTCCCTACCATCCACTCCGGCTTCATACAAATTTCTCTTGCAATCTCACAGCAGCGATAAAGCTCCTTTAAACCGAAGATTTCCTCATCCTCGGTAGCCGCAATCTGCAGTACCGAATCTGCAGAGGTATAGACAATCATAGCCCCGGTCCGAAGCTGTTCCTCTCCCAATTCATCAATAATCGCCGTACCTGATGCCGCCTTATTCCCGATAACCTTTCTGCCGCTTCTCTTCTCCAGCTCCAAAATCAAGTCCTCGGGAAAACCGGTATCGGTAAAGGTAACAAAGGGGACCACCGTCTTTATCCCCATCATTTCCCAGTGTCCGGTCATAGTATCCTTCCCGCTGCTGGCCTCATTTAAACGAAAGAACTTTGCCTTGGGAGACTCTACCGGAGAAACCCCCTTTAATTTCTTAAAGTTCCCGATTCCAAGCTTCTGTAAATTCGGAATATGGAAGCTTTCCATTCTTTCTGCAATATGTCCCCAGGTATCTGAACCACTATCCCCAAAACGAGCGGCATCTTTACCATTTCCTATTCCCAAAGAATCCAAAACAATGAGGAAAACCCTTTTGAATTTCATACCTATCCTTTCTATACGGAAGTCTTGTCCTTTCTGATCATTTCCTTAATCGCCTCTATTGCAACTCGGATTGCCTTATCCGTATCATGATAAATTGGATTGGACATTCCCGCCTTTACTCTTTCCTGGTTAGAAACAATAAAAAGCACTGTTCCGATTCTTTTCTTTAAGTAAGCGCCAACAGTAAAGAGTGCCGCACTTTCCATTTCCGAAGCCTTACAGCCAAGTTTCAGCCAAGCCTGCCATTTATCCAAAAGCTCACGGGAAACCGGCAAGTCCTCCGGCTTATGCTGGCCGTAAAAGGCATCCTTACACTGGACAACTCCCACATGATTTTTAAATCCGAGACGTTCCGCAGCATCATAAAGCTCTTTTGTTACAAAAAAGTCCGCCGTTGCGGGCCACTCCATCGGTGCATACTCCTTAGATGTGCCCTCCATTCGAACGGCAGATTCCGCAATAACAATGTCTCCTGATTCCACCGAGAGATCCATGCCGCCTGCCGTACCTACACGAATAAAAACCTCTCCTCCGCATTTAGAAAGTTCTTCCAGTGCAATGGACGCGGAAGGACCGCCGATTCCTGTAGAACAAACACTCACCTTTTCTCCGAGAAGAGTTCCGCTAATTGTAATATACTCTCTATTGTCCGCAATCTGAACCGGATTGTCAAAGTACTGGGCAATCTTTGCACAGCGTTTCGGATCTCCGGGTAAAATGATGTATTTCCCCACCTCTCCGGGTCTTACTCCGATATGATAGCATCTATCGTCTTCCGAATAATTAATCACGGTTTTCTCCTTTTTCAAAGCGGATTCCTGATATCAATCCGCATACATTTTGTAGCTGCAGACATCTTATCTTACGCCATTTTTAACGCAATTTCCATCATATTGGAAAAACCGGTCTGTCTCTCGTCCGCAGTTAATTCCGTTCCCTTAATAATATGATCGGAAATAGAAAGAATAGCGAGAGCCTTCTTGTTCAGCTTCGCGGCATTCATATACAGAGCAGCCGCTTCCATTTCCACACAAAGAACACCCATATCCGCCCACTTCTTTGCCGCATCAGGATAAACATTGTAGAAAACATCGGAGGAAACCGCATTTCCAACCTTAAAAGGAACCTTCAATTCCCGTGCTTCTTGAACAGCTTTCTCCAGTAAAGAAAAGTCCGCAATCGGAGCAAAGCTCCCCGGAAGCTCATACTGATATGCAAAGCGAGAATCCGTACATGCTCCCTGTGCAAAAACGATATCCTTTAGCTCTATATCTTCCTGTAAAGCACCTGCAGAGCCGATACGAATAATCGTATCAACATCGTAGAACTTATACAGCTCATAGGAATAGATCCCGATAGACGGCATTCCCATTCCGCCCCCCATAACGGAAATCTCTTTATCGTTAAACTTTCCGGTAAAGCCGAGCATATTTCGAACGGAATTAAAGCACTTTACATCAGTAAGATAAGTTTCCGCGATATATTTTGCCCGTAAAGGATCTCCCGGCATTAAAACTACTTTTGCAATATCTCCTGCCTCTGCCTTATTGTGTGGTGTTCCCATAAAATCCTCCTTTTTAAAATAAACGCTATATCCACTTTATAACATCAGCTTCCATACTTATTCCTACAGTCTGTCATCAGGTAGACGCGAGCGTCTAAAATACTTCTTTCTTCACTCTAATGCAGAAGGCAAAAAAGCATGTGGCAGTAATTCTTCTAAACGATACACTTGATAATCTTCCGATGATTTCGCTAAAATCACCTGAAATTCATACAAATCTCCGAACTCCGCCATAACCTGTCTGCATATGCCGCACGGCATGCAATAGTCCTCTATGCTATCCAAAAAGCCGCCGACTATCGCAATTCTCCGGAATTTTCTGTGTCCTTCGCTTACCGCCTTGAAGAACGCGGTTCGTTCCGCACAGTTTGCTGCACCGTAGGACGCATTTTCCACATTGCAGCCCAGAAACACTTCTCCTGTCTCCGTTTCCAGTGCTGCACCGACATGAAAATGAGAGTAGGGTACATATGCTTTCCGCCTTGCCTCTAAAGCTTTTTCTATCAGGCCTTTTTCTTCCGCCTCCTTCTTCATACACTCTCTCCTTCAGCATAAATGATAATCATAAATAAAGCTGCTTAGCTTATCTACAGCTTCAGATTCTTCTCCTAGCATAAAGCGTAAAGACAAAAAAGTCCATGAAACAATAATGATAGACAGCAAATTTTATTTCATCCTATTGGATACTCGCGCTTTTATATAC
>CAUTEL010000055.1:0-8437 GCA_963537185.1 uncultured Oribacterium sp.
ATAAGAGAGGTAAAGAGGGAGGATAAGCGGAATCTCATTTTGCTGCAGTTTGACCTCATGTAAAATATAAAATATTTCTTGGTAAAGCAGAAGGGCTTTTGGGAGAAGAAAAGGGCAAGAAGGAAGGGAAAAAGATGGCAATTCGTACAATAAGAACCATAGGGGATCCTATATTGGAAAAAAAGAGCAAGCCGGTGAAGGAAATGAATGAGCGCTTGCTGGAATTGATTAACGATATGTTTGATACCATGTATGAAGCGAACGGAGTAGGGCTGGCTGCACCTCAGGTGGGGATTTTGAAGCAGATCTTTGTAGTGGATATCGGTGATGGAAAACGCTATGTGGCAATCAATCCGGAAATCACTCCCTTAGGAGAGGAAGTACAGACGGGAGAAGAGGGTTGCCTTTCCGTTCCCGGAAAAGAAGGCGTGGTGACCCGTCCTATGAAGCTTTCCGTGAAGGCTTTGGACCAGAATATGCAGGAATATACTCTGGAAGCAAGCGGATTTTTGGCAAGAGCTTTTTCTCATGAAAACGATCATTTAAGTGGTGTCCTCTATACCGAAAAGGTGGAAGGGGAACTGGAAGACATAGTGTATGAGGAATTGGAGGAGGAAGAGCTTTGAGAATCATCTTTATGGGAACTCCGGACTTTGCGGTAGAGGGACTGGAGGCCATTCAAGAGGCCGGACACGAGATTCTTTTGGTGATAAGTCAGGAGGACAAGGCAAAGGGGAGAAAGGCTATCATTGAAAAAACCCCTGTAAAGCTTGCTGCGGAGAAGCTGGGCCTTCCCGTACATTCCACCAAGCGTTTGAGAGCGGACAGAGAGTGTATAGAGCAGATGAAAAGTCTTCAGCCGGACTGTATAGTAGTGGCTGCCTTCGGACAAATTCTTCCGAAAGAGGTATTGGATATTCCGAGGCTTGGTGCTGTTAACATTCACGCTTCACTGCTTCCGAAGTATAGAGGAGCCTCGCCTATACAAGAGGCGGTACTTTTAGGGGACGAGGAGAGCGGGATTACGACGATGCTGATGGCGGAAGGCTTAGACACGGGAGACATTCTTTTACAGGATAAAGTAGCAATAGAGCCGGAAGAAACAGCGGAAAGTCTTTTTCAAAAGCTTGCCAAGCTTTCCCGTAGAACCATTGTAAAAACACTGGAGGGCCTTCAAAAAGGAGAATTAAAGGGGATTCCTCAAAAAGAGGAAGAAGCCAGCCATACCGGGATTATTAAGAAAAAAGACGGCTTTGTTAATTGGAACCGGGATGCTCAAGTGATTGAGCGAATGGTGAGAGGCTATATTCCTTGGCCTAATGCGGTAAGTCTTCTTCCCAACGGAAAAAGCTTTAAAATCTGGAGGGCGGCAGTTTTTTCGCCGAAAGCGGATAGTACATATGAAAATAATGATTCGTCTTCTCTTTTTTCTTCTTTAGGAAGAATTCAAAGAGAAGACATTGAGCGTTTTTTGGATGAGAGTATGCAGGAAACTTATCTTCCTTTAGGGAATGCGGGAGAATTTTTTTGCTCTTCCGATAAAAAAAGGCTTTTTGTTTCCACGCAAGATGCGGCTTTGGAGATATTAGAGCTACAGGTGGAGGGAAAGAAAAGAATGAGCGCAGGCGATTTCCTTCGGGGCTACATTGTAAAATAAGGCTGTTATAAGGAGAAATGGTGGAGAAAAGAGAAGTACGGACTAAGCAAAGAGAAGAGATAACACAAAAAAGTGAACGAGAAGCAGTTTTAGGACTGCTTTCTTCCGTTTTTTCGGAAGGAGAATTTCTTCATCTTGCCCTTCGAAAGCTTTTTATGGACCATCCCTATTTTGATAAAAGGCAAAGAGCCTTTATTACCAGGCTTGCTCATGGTACCGTAGAGCGATATATTCAGCTGGATTACTGCATTTCCCTCTACTCTAAAACGGCTTTAAAAAAAATGAAGCCGATTCTTTTACAGGCTATGAGGCTTTCCGCATATCAGCTTCTCTTCATGGATAAGATTCCTCCGCATGCCGCAATTAATGAAAGCTTAAAATACTTAAAAAAAAGGAAATTACAGGGGCTTGTTCCTTTTGCCAATGCAATTTTACGAAGAATCAGTCAGGATAAGGATGTTCTCCTTAAAAAGCTTAAGGAGGAACATAAAGAAGATGCTATAGGGGCAGCTCTTCCCGAAGAATTATTTCACTTTTTGGAGAAGGAGTACGGCCTGGCCGATACGATGAAGATTGCGGAAGCATTTTTACATAGTGAAGGGGGCTTCTTTATCCGAAATGAAAAAGGAGAGGGAGAAAAGCTTTCCGGAAATCTAATGGAGGAGGAGCGCTTTCTTTCAGGAGAAGTGACGATTCAGGACTTTTCTTCCCAAGAGGTGGCGAAGCTTGCCGTTTTGCCGCAGGGAGCCAGAGTCTTGGATTGCTGCAGCGCTCCCGGAGGGAAAGCATGTCATATTGCGAGTCTTATGAAGGGACAAGGCATGGTCTACGCAAGAGACGAAAAAGCGGATAAGCTGCATTTTATAGAGGAAAACAAAAAGCGCCTTCACATTGAAAATATGAGGATTGAGGCATGGGATGCCAGAGTAAGGGATTCCCGTTTTATAGAAGGCGGAAAAGGAAATTTGGATTTGGTACTTTGCGATGTGCCCTGCTCGGGCCTTGGCGTTATCGGAAAGAAGGCCGATATTCGCCTCCATTTTACAGAGGAGGGAGTAAGGTCTTTACAGAAGCTGCAAAGGGAGATTCTTAATACGGTACAGAGCTATGTAAAACCGGGCGGGCAGCTGATTTACTCCACCTGCACGCTTTCCAGGGAGGAAAATGAAGAAAATCGCGACTATATTCTATCCCATTTTCCATATAAACTTGAAAAGGAGAAGAAATTCTTTCCGGGTGAACCGGGAGACGGGTTTTATTACGCCTCTTTTATAAGGAAATAAGGGAACACCGAGTTGGAAAGAAGATAAGCACGGAAGAACATAGGGGCCTAAGAGGAATAAGAGCGCAAAGCACAAGGGAGTGCGGAGAAGAAGCATGCAAAACTTAAGAGATTTAGAAGAAAAAGAAATAAAGGCATGGGTTTTAGAGAAGCATTTTCCCGGCTACAGGGCGGAGCAAATTTATCGCTGGGTACAGGAGAAGGATGCAGAAGATTTTCAAAGCATGGGGAATCTTCCTCGTGAACTTAGAAAAAGCCTGAGTGAGGAATTTAATATAGAGCTTCCAAAGCTGTATCGGCGCTACATCTCGAGACTTGATGAAACGGAAAAATTTCTTTTTGAACTTAAGGATGGCCATCGGATAGAGTCCGTTTTCATGGCCTATCACCACGGAAACACGGCTTGTATCTCCACACAGGTGGGGTGTAAAATGGGCTGTGCCTTCTGTGCTTCCACCCTTTCCGGCTTAGCAAGAAACTGCAGCAGCGGAGAAATGATCGGACAGATTGCTGCGATGGAAAAGCAGACCGGAAAGAAGATTTCCAATGTGGTTCTTATGGGTTCGGGCGAGCCCCTGGACAACTATGATGAGGTACTTCGCTTTATCCGTATTATCAGCGGAAAAATCGGAAGAAATCTTTCTCAAAGAAATATTACTTTATCAACCTGTGGAATTGTACCGAGGATTTTTGACTTAGCGGAGGAGAAACTGGGAATTACATTGGCACTGAGTCTGCATGCTCCGACAGATGAAAAGCGAAAGAAAATCATGCCGATTGCCAATCGCTACAGCCTTAATCAAGTCATGGAGGCTGTTCGCTACTATTTTCAAAAGACGGGAAGAAGGGTAAGCTTTGAGTATGCCCTTGTTTTAGGAGTAAATGATGGAAAGGATGATAGAGAAGAGCTCTTAAAGCTCCTTAAGAAGAAGGGAGAGCATTTTCCGACTCATCTTAACCTGATTCCGGTAAATCCCATTAAGGAGAGGGATTTTACGGCTCCGGACAGAAAGAGGATTCTCTCCTTTCAGAAAGCTTTAGAAAAAAACGGAATCAGTTGTACTATAAGAAGAGAAATGGGAGCGGATATTTCCGGTGCATGCGGACAGCTAAGGCGGGATGCAGAGCTGGAAGAAAGGGAGGATTGATGCAATTCTTTGCGAAAACCGATCAAGGTAAAATGCGAAAAATGAATCAGGATATTGTTTTTGCCACAAAGGAAAGTATTGGGATCTTTCCGAACCTTTTTTTACTGGCGGACGGAATGGGGGGGCATAAAGCCGGTGACTATGCATCCCGCTATCTTGTAGAGGGGCTGGCCTCCTACTTGAAGGAAGCTTCGGGAAGCAGTCCTATTCATTGCCTTGGTGAAAATATCAAAAAAATCAATGCGGAGCTCTTCTCGCTTTCAGAGAACAACATACATCTTCGCGGGATGGGAAGTACCCTGGTTACCGCCTTTGTGGAGGATAAGATTTTGTTTCTGTCCAATGTAGGAGACAGTAGAGCATATATTTTCCGAAGGAACAGGCTGAAACAGCTAACAAAGGACCATAGCTATGTAGAGGAAAAAATACGGATGGGAGAGATGATTCGAGGCTCTAAGGACTATTTAAGTCATAAGAACTATATCACCCGTGCAGTGGGAGCGGAAAAGGATCTCCAGGTAGATTTTTTTGAGACGGATTTGGAAGAGGGGGATCTCTTCTTTCTCTGTTCGGACGGCTTAAGCAATATGGTGGATAACGAAAGCATTGCCCAGATTCTTAAGGATGAATCGGGAATAGAGGAAAAAGGACAGGCACTGATTGATTTAGCAAATATCAACGGCGGAAAAGACAATATCGCTTTGATTTTAGTTAATCCCTTTGGAAAGGAGTAGGGAAAATGAAAATAGAAAAGGGTACCCTGCTTCAGGAGAGATATCAAATAGAAAGTCTGATTGGCGAAGGCGGTATGAGCTATGTTTATAAGGCTAAGGATATCAAACTCGGTCGTATCGTTGCGATTAAGGCTTTGAAGGAAGAGTATACGGAAAATGCGGAATTTGTCAGCAAGTTTCAAAATGAAGCAAGAGCGGCTGCAAAGCTGAATCATTTGAACATTGTTTCCACCTTTGATACGGTGGACGAGGGCAAACTTCATTTTATCGTGATGGAGCTTGTAGAGGGAATCACTCTTAAGAATTTCATTCAGAGAAAAAAGAATCTGAGTGAAAGAGAGGCTATTGGAATAGCCCTTCAGTTAATCGATGGAATTGACATGGCACACAAAATGGGGATTGTGCATAGGGATATAAAACCTCAGAATATCATAGTCAGTACAGAAGGCGTGGTAAAAATTGCCGACTTCGGTATAGCCGGAGCTGCAATTCAGGAAAGCGGAAATTCTGCGGTTATGGGCTCTGTGCATTACATTTCTCCTGAGCAGGCTCGCTCAGGAGTCAGTGATGCCAGATCCGATATTTATTCCTTCTCCTGTACCTTATATGAGATGCTGACCGGGAAGCTGCCCTATGAAGGAGAAGACTCCATGTCGGTGGTATTTTCTCATTTGGAAGACCCGATTCCGAGAGTTCGTGATACTGCTAAAGAGGTTTCCAAGGCCTTGGACTATATCGTGTGGAGGGGAATGCAAAAAAAGGCCTCTCTCCGATATCAAAATATTGCGGACATGGGAGAGGATTTACAGCTTGCGTTGGAGGATCCTGAAGGGAGCTTTATTTCCGAACTGGAGGAAGAGGGAGGAAAGAGGATAATCGGCAGGAAGCAGATGGACCAGGGAATCAGTAATTTATATAAGGTTCTGGCTATTGCCTCCGTTATTTTGATTGTTGCTGTTTTTCTTTTCCTCGGTTACAAGGTGGTGGGAGTGCTTCGTTCTGTGCGAGGCCTTGCGGAAGAAACGGAAACAGCTGCAGAATCTAAGGAAGAAAGCACTCAACTGGCTATTACGATATCCGAATTGGACAGCTTGCTCCCTGAAATCATAGGAAAGACCATTCCCGAGGCGGAGAGTATTCTTTCCAACTATGATATTCAACTTTATTCCGAGAAGGAAGAATTTTCGGAGAATTACGAGGAAGGACAGATTATATCTTACCCAAATGGAAAATACAGCAGCAATAGCCGTATTTATGTTACGGTTTCCAAGGGAAGTAAAGACCTTGAATTTTATGATCCGAAGAATCCGGCGGATTTATCTTTGTTGCAGAGAACAAGCCTTGTTGAATTGGAGGCTAAACTTAGGGATAGGGGAATTTCTTACAGCATAAAAGAAGAGCCTTCCGAAACGGTGGAAAGCGGGTATGTTATTCGGACGAATAAAGCCAGCACCAAGGAAGCGGGCAATTTGGAAATCACGGTGAGCAGCGGCGCAAATACCAAGGTGGTTCTCATGCCGGACCTTATAGGCCTTACTGAAGGTGAAGCAGTGGAACAGTTGACTGCAGAGGGGCTGGTACCCGGAAACATCAACTATATTTCCAGCGGAACGGTTGAAAAGGGATATGTCATAAGCCAGAGTATTTTGAGCGACACCTATGTGGAGGAAGGACAGATTGTTTCCTTTACGGTAAGTAATGGACCAAGCACAAGGCAAAATCCGACAGAGAAGGCCTGGGTGTCCAGCATCAATCAAAGTGTCAGCATAGGAAGCGGAGGCCCCGGGGTACAGGGAACCGTCCTTGTAGTGGTTTACCTTCGACAGGATATTAACGGAGAGAGCAGATATACTACAATTCAATCCGCTCGCTCTTATGCACTTGGAAGTGAGATGCAGCTTAGTATTAACCGCATTGTCGGTGCAAACGGGGTTTCTAAAGGAACTATAGAGGTTGTGGATGCTGAAAATGACCGCGTGCTTGCCTCCTACGACTTAGACTTCCATGCGGAGGGCTAATATGCAGGGAAAAATCATCAAAGGAGTCGGCGGATTTTACTATGTCCATTCGAAGACGGGAGTCTATGAGTGTCATGCCAAGGGGATTTTCCGAAATAAAAAGGAAAAGCCTTTAGTGGGGGACATGGTGGAATTTGAGGAGGTTTTGGATAGTGAAAAAGAACTTACCGGACATATTACGCGGATTTTAGAAAGAAAGAATTCTTTAATTCGGCCCCTTGTCAGTAATATTGATCAGGCGGTATTGGTTTTTTCCGTAAAGAGCCCCGATCCTTCTTTTCCACTCATTGACCGTTTTCTTTTGCATTTGGAAGTGCGGGAAATACCCTGTCTTATCTTTTTTAACAAAAAAGACCTCCTAAAAGAGGAGGATTTATCTTTTATGAAAGAACTTAAAGCCACTTATCAAAAAGCGGAGATTCCGATTTACTTTTTCCAAGGAAATACGGACCGAGATAAGACAGAGATACTTTCTCTATTAAAAGGAAAGACTACGGTATTTTCCGGACCTTCAGGAGTGGGAAAATCAACCATTATCAATCTTCTCCTGGGAGAAGAGAAAATGGAAACGGGAGAACTTTCGGAGAAGATTTCAAGGGGGAAAAACACGACTCGACATGCCGAGTTTTTTGCTTTGGATGAAGACAGCTATGTGCTGGATACGCCGGGCTTTACTTCTCTTTTTCCGCCGGAAATCAGCCCGGAAAATCTTCGCTACTTTTATCCGGAGTTTGAGCAATACAGAAGGGATTGCCATTACAACAGCTGTGTGCATATCGGAGAGAGAACATCGGATTGCGCTGTGAAAAGAGCAGTGGCGGATGCGCGGATTTCCTCTTTGCGCTATGAGAGCTATAAAAAGCTTTATCAGGAGCTTGTGGAGGAGTCAAAGCAGCTGTAGAAAAGTGATAAAAGTAAAAGTTAATTTGAGAAAGTACAGAAGAATTCAGGCTTCATCTGTGCCACTTGTTATGAATTAAAATGAGATACCGCTCGCTATGCGAGCGATGCTCGCTAAGAATAAAACAGAGTACTGCTAGGAGGAAGAGGAATGAAGAACAGACTCTCTCCGTCTATTTTGGCGGCGGATTTTGGCGCATTAAAAGAGGATATGCTTCTTGCGGAAGAAGCGGGAGCGGAAAGCTTCCATTTTGATATTATGGATGGACATTTTGTGCCCAACATTTCCTATGGAGCCGATTTGGTTTCCAGTCTAAGGAAGGATTCCAAAGCTTTTTTTGATGTGCATCTTATGGTAGACAATCCGGATTTTTATTTTCCGATATTTAAAAAGGCCGGGGCAGACAGAGTAAGCTTTCATGTAGAGGCCACAGCCCATGTGGATCGCTCATTACAGGCAATTAAAGAGCTGGGAATGGAAGCGGGACTGGTACTCAATCCGGCAACTCCTCTTCTTTGCTTGGAGGAAATTCTTCCTCTCTGCTCTTATGTGCTTCTTATGAGTGTGAATCCGGGCTTTGGAGGACAGAAGTTTATACCCTACAGCTTAAATAAAGTGGAAAAATTGAGAAAAATGGCGGAAGAAAGAGAGATTGAATTGGAAATTGGTATTGATGGCGGTGTAGGACTTTACAATA
>CAUTEL010000056.1:0-8415 GCA_963537185.1 uncultured Oribacterium sp.
TGCTGTAATTTATTTTTTATATAGTGCCTTTTAGAATTATAGGATAAAAAAAGACTACCCAAGCCTTTGACTTGAGTAGTCTTTAGAAATTTTCTTATGCACCGAACTGTACTGCATCCAGCTTCACACCGGGGCCCATAGTAGAAGTCAAAGTAACGGACTTCATGTAAGCACCCTTTAAGCTTGACGGACGAGCCTTAACGATAGCAGCCATCAAAGCATCCAAGTTGGACTTTAACTGCTCTTCCGTGAAGGAAGCCTTTCCTACCGGAACATGGATAATGTTTGCCTTATCCAGTCTGTATTCAACCTTACCGGCCTTAGTATCGGCAATAGCCTTCGCTACATCCATAGTAACGGTTCCAAGCTTCGGGTTCGGCATCAAGCCCTTCGGTCCGAGCAAACGTCCGATACGCCCAACAACACCCATCATGTCGGGAGTTGCGATAACTACATCGTAGTCGAACCAACCGTCCTGGATTCTTGGTACGAGGTCATCTGCACCAACGAAATCCGCACCTGCTGCAAGAGCTTCCTCAGCCTTTGCATCCTTAGCGAATACTAAGATACGAACATTCTTACCTGTTCCTGCAGGGAGAACAACGGAGCCTCTAACCTGCTGGTCAGCGTGACGACCGTCACATCCGGTTCTGATGTGTAACTCTACAGTCTCATCGAACTTTGCAGTTGCATTCTTCTTTACCAACTGAATTGCATCCAACTCAGTGTACTTAACCTGTCTATCTACAGCCTTTGCCACTTCGGCATATCTCTTACCCTGTTTCATGAACTATCGCCTCCCCTTCTTATTGTTCTACGTTGACACCCATGGATCTGCAGGTTCCTGCGATCATGGACATGGCAGCTTCGATTGATGCAGCATTTAAGTCTTTCATCTTCGTTTCTGCAATCTTCTGAAGGTCAGCTTTGGAAATCGTTGCAACTTTATTCTTATTGGGCTCGCCGGATGCCTTCTGCAGCTTACAAGCTTTCTTGATGAGAACAGCAGCCGGAGGAGTCTTCGTAATAAAGCTGAAACTTCTATCCGCATAAACCGTGATAACAACCGGGATGATCATGTCGCCTTCATTGGCCGTTCTTGCATTGAACTCCTTTGTAAATGCAACAATGTTCACACCGTGCTGTCCTAAAGCCGGACCAACGGGGGGAGCCGGAGTTGCTTTTCCAGCGGGAATCTGTAACTTAATGTAACCTTCTACTTTCTTTGCCATATAGGCACCTCCTTGTGGTAATTGCGGGTAAACCCTCCCACGAGCTTGCTTTGCAAGCGGTGGCTAAATGTACTCCATGGGATAAAATCCCTCGGGTATTACCAAATCTTATCTTAACTTCTGCACTTCGCCGTAGGACAGCTCTACCGGGGTATCCCTACCGAACATTTCTACGCTAATGGTGACAGTCTTCTTCTGGTCATTGATTTGCGTAATGACACCTGTAGTATCTCTCCAAGTGCCGGAGATTACGGTAACGGCATCTCCTACTGCAAAATCCATTAATACCTCGGACTTTCTGTATCCCAAGGTCAGGATTTCTTCTTCGGAAAGAGGAACCGGCTTGGATCCGGGACCCACAAAGCCTGTGACACCTCTGGTATTTCGAACCACGTACCAAGTTTCATCATTCATGACCATGTTTACAAGAACATAGCCCGGGAACATCTTCTTGTCCGTCTTCTTCTCTACACCGTTCTTCACTTCAATAACCGGTTGCATGGGAACACTGACCTCTAAAATCACATCCTGAAGGCCACGGTTGTCAATGGTTTTTTCCAAGTCCATCTTGACCTTATTTTCATAACCCGAATAGGTATGCGCCACATACCAGCGGGCCTCTGTGTTTTTCTCTGCCATTTTCCCACCTTTACTTTACAAGAATTGATCCAAGACCCCATTTCATGAGCATGTCTAAGCCTGTAATCAATGCGCCAATCAAAACACTGACAGCAATCGTAGCTATGGACTGCTTAATAATATCCTCTCGCTTAGGGAATACAATCTTCTTGAATTCTGTCTCTAAGCCTGACACAAAGGAACTCAGTCCGGACTTTTTCTCTCCTTGCATTATTTTGTCTCCTTGTGCAATGTGTGCTTTTTGCAGAACTTACAATACTTGGTCACTTCCATACGCTCAGGATGAAGTTTCTTCTCCTTCGTAATGAAGTAATTTCTTTGCTTACATTCTGTACATGCTAATATAATCTTTGTACGCACGGCTTTCACCTCCAATGATTTTTAACTTCGCATGACTACGAAATTAGTGCATAAAAAATAGGGCATTGCCCCAAGTACCATGCAAGTCTAGCATGGACGGGGCGCCCCGTCAAGCAGTTTATTTATGTATGAGGAAAAGCAGTACCGGCTTCCGTTAAAGCTTCTCTTACTCCGCCTTTTCCGCGCCGGGAAGCTTCAGTAAATCCTCTCCGACATCCACGATATTTCCTGCTCCCATAGTAATAAGAAGATCCCCCTCTTCCAAATGAGAAAGAATAAATTCCTCAATAGAAGGGAAATCCGGAATATAGTACACATTGGTATTCTGGGAAAGCATAAGTTTCCTAAGATCGTCCGAGCTCACCCCCACTGTATTTTGTTCCCTTGCCGCATAAATATCCGCAAGGATAATCTCATCCGCCTGAGATAAGGCTCCCGCAAAATCATCCATAAGTGCCAATGTTCTGGAATAAGTATGAGGCTGGAAGGCCACCCAAAGCTTCTTATGAGGATATTTTTTTGCCGTAGCAATCGTTGCCGCTATCTCTTGCGGGTGATGAGCATAATCATCAATAATAGTAAAACCGTTGACCTTGCCCTTCAGCTGGAAACGACGATCCGTTCCCGAAAATTCCAAAAGCCCCTTCTTAATGGTATCAAAAGGAATGCCGATGGCTCTGGCAACCGCAATAGCGGAAAGAGAATTGTAAATATTGTGTTCCCCGGTCACCCCTAGAGTGACCTTACCCCGATCTTCCCCCTTTTCAAAAAGAGTATAGGTAGGGCGGGCATAATGATCATAGGAAATAAAGTTTGCCGTATAGTCCGCATCGTTATGGCCAAAAGTAATAATCTTCCGTCCGGGGAGATTTTGCAGAAAATACTCTTCGTGAGGAATATCCTTGTTAAAAATCAAGATTCCGTTTTCAGGCAACTTCTCAATGAACTTACGGAAGGAAGAGCGAATGTCATTGATATCCTTAAAGAAATCAAGGTGATCCTCTTCAATGTTTAAAACCACTTCAATGGTCGGGAAAAAAGAAAGGAAAGAATTGGTGTATTCACAGGCTTCCGCTAAAAATACATCCGACTTTCCCACACGCAAATTTCCGCCGATGTCCTTCATCATGCCTCCCACCGTTATGGTCGGATCCATTTGAGCCTCCATAAGGATTTCTCCAATCATAGAGGTGGTTGTCGTCTTCCCGTGCGTACCGGAAACATTGATAGCTTCCTTATAGTTTTTCATAATACGGCCCAAAAGCTCAGCTCTCGTCATCGTCGGGACATTCTGCCTTTTTGCCTCTAAAAGCTCCGGATTTTCCTCGGAAATCGCAGCGGTATACACACAAAGTTCTATGCCCTGAGCAATATTTTCTCTGCTCTGCGGGAGTGCTACCGAAATGCCGAGAGACTGAAGATGCTCTGTCAAAGGAGAGGCCTTCATATCGGATCCGGAAATCTTAAAACCGCGTTCATGCAGAATCTCCGCAAGCCCGCTCATGGATATTCCTCCTATACCGATAAAATGAACCCAGATAGGTTTGTCAAAATGAATATCGTACATACGCCCTCCTATGAAAATGGAAATATCACTTAGAAAAGCAACATTCCCTAGATTTACTCTTTCAGCTTCTTTTAGCCTATAGCTTTACTCTGTCCGGAAAATGACTTCTTTTCTTCCTTCCAAAGCCAGTAATAAAATATTTCCCAGAACACCCACTGCCAAAATTTCTCCTATTCCCACCGTGGCAAATAAGAAGAAATAGCCGTCTGTGACCCCATACGCATACTGTAAGACAAAGGGAACAATGATTGCGTTTGCCAAAATCGGAGGCAAGCAAACAAGCCATTTATTTATATCACGAAGCTTATAGCTCAGGATTGCCGCCAAAAGTGTCGCCAATGTACCGAACACTACATCCGGCATTGCCGCTCCGGAAAAGAAATTTCCCAGCAAACAGCCCAGCGCAAGTCCCGGGACTGCGGAAAGACTGAAAAAAGGAAGAATACAAAGTGCCTCGGCAATACGGAACTGGATTGCACCGAAGCTTATCGGCTTAAAAAGAAGTACCAGCGCCACATAGACCGCCGCAATCAAAGCGGATTCCGTCATTAATCTTGTTTTTTTGTCTTGAATATACATTTTTTCTCCTTTAGTTTTGTTTTAAGTGTGGAAGGTCTCGAACACACTGAGTAAAAAACAGGAAACAGCAAAGCCCGAAGCCGTTCTAAAAGAACTGTAACTTAACAGAACCCCTCTCTCCTATTTAGATAACGACGAAAGTTTAGCATAAAATATACGAAGAAACAACATCGCAGTCTTTCGCCATGACAGCATGCTTCCCTAAGTCCCCCTGCGAAAAAATGCAATATTCCTGCATACTTAGCTCTTCCAAAAAACTCAACTTGGCTCTTTATCTAATAAAAAATTCCGAAATTTGCAACGATATGAAAGTTAAAAAACGGAGCGCAATACTTGCCACTCCGTTTTTCTAAACGATTATCAAACAATAAGCGAAGATATTTCGTTCCTTCTTTAAGAAATGTTTCTCATAAAGTCTATTGTAGCCTCATCATACAAAAGAACTTTATAGGACTGCTTCTATTTTTTGTTCCTTAATGCCGTGCTTCTCTGCATAACCTGTCAGCATAAGAGCCAGCGCACCGTCTCCGGTTACATTACAAGCCGTTCCGAAGGAATCCTGAAGAGCAAAGATAGTCAGCATAAGAGCTGTTCCCGTCTCATCAAAGCCCAGAACACCGGTAATCAGTCCCAAGGAAGCCATAACCGTTCCGCCGGGAACGCCGGGAGCACCGATTGCGAAAACACCTAAAAGCAGGCAGAAAAGAACCATCTTCTGAACGGAGGGGAACTCTCCGTAAAGCATCTTGGAAACAGCCATTACGAAGAAGGTTTCCGTCATAACAGAACCGCAAAGGTGAATGTTTGCAAAAAGAGGAATACCGAAATCTACCATATCATCACGAAGAGTCGGTACGGACTTCTTAGCACAGTTTAAAGCAACGGACAGAGTCGCTGCGGAAGACATGGTTCCTACCGCTGTCATATAAGCCGGTCCATAGTGCTTTAGGATATTCATCGGGTTTCTTCCGGAATATGCTCCTGCAAGAGAGTAAAGTAATGCCAGCCAAATATAATGTCCGATCATTACAATCACAATGATAATAAGGAAAATCGGAAGCTGCTTTGTAATAGTTCCCTCATAAGCTAAAGTGCAGAAGGTAGTTCCGATAAGAATCGGAAGAGCCGGGATAACGAAGCGGGTAACGATGGAAAGCACGATTTGCTGGAACTCCTCCAGAACACCGGTAACGAGCTTGGATCTGTTCCATGCTGCAGCCAGTCCGATTAAAACCGAGAAGAAAAGGGCGGACATAACCGGCATAATCTGCGGAATAGTCAACTCAAAAACCACCTTCGGCAGTTCCTTTAAGCCATCCACTTCCGGATTGATGTTTAAGTGCGGTAAAATGCCGTATCCTGCAAAGGTTGCGAAAAAGGCTGCACCAATGGAGGAAACATAGGCAATAATAAGTGCCACAATCAACATGCGGGAAGCATTTGTTCCCAAGCGGGTAATGGAGGGGGCAATAAAGCCGATTACGATAAGCGGTACGCAGAAGCTGATAAACTGTCCTACGATAAACTTCACCGTAACCACAATGTTCAGAAGTGCCTGTCCTGTTGCCGACTGATCCATAGAGTTCAGCAATAGACCGAAGCAAATGCCAAGCGCAAGTGCAACAAGCAATTTAAAAGGCAAGCTGTGAATAAAACCTTTCTTTTCCATAAGATTCTCCTTCAAAATGTTTTTATGAAATACGGCCGAAAACTCAGCCATTTAGTAACCCTAAGCAGTTCTGTCGGGAAATAACTTCCAAATATTATACTATAAACAAGAATCCACATCTACCTGATCCGTCATAACATTTAAAATTTCTCTATCCGTAGACAGCATACCGACCTTTCCGATATAGCCGATATTCTTAATGGTATTCTCAATATCCTCTCCGACAATTCCTTCTCCGCCCTTAAAGCCTTGATCCTTCATGCTCATGGAATGCGCTAAAATTGCTGCATGAACGGAGGAAGCAATTTTTGCCGCGCAGCTGGGCTTAGCTCCGTCGCATACGATACCGCCGACATTACCGAGAGTATTTCCGATGGTCTTTCCAATCTTATCGTAATCTCCCCCGCACATATAGGTAATACCCGCTCCGGCACCGCAGGAAGCGCTAACCGCACCGCAGAAAGCGGAAAGTGCACCGATATAGTGCTTAATATATACGGAAACCAGATTACTTACGATGAGGGCACGATAGAGCTTTTCCTTGGAAACCTCCAAAGACTTTGCATACTCCACCACCGGCATACTTACCGTAATTCCCTGATTACCGGAGCCGGAATTGATGACAACAGGTAATGGGCAACCGCTCATTCTGGCATCCGATCCGGCAGCCGCTCTTGCGCAGGCACAGGACTTTACATCATGTCCCCAGGTCTCCAAAATAGTCTTTCCCACGCTGGCCCCCCAGGCATTGTCCAGACCTTCCTGGGAAATCGCGAGGTTCATATCGATCTGTCTCTGTAAAAGAGGAGCAACCGTTTCCAAATCCACGGTATCCGCATATTCCAAAATACCTCTTAAGGACATCAGGCTGCGATCACCTCCGGTGGAAAGGATATCCTGCTTGTCCTCTTCCCCTTCCTTATATAAAAGCTCTCCGTCCTTTTCCATAAGGACAATGTTGGAATGCTGGTTTGCAATATCCAGGCGAACCTTGTGATGTTCTCCGCTTGCCTCGATACGAATATAAAGCTTCGGAACCTCTTCCTCAAAGCTAACCTTGCAAAATCCGGTGTTTACCAGAGATCTGCATTTTTCCCTGTCTGCGTCCGTTACGGTACTCAATACTTCCAGCTTCTTCTCCGGATCACCGCCCAGAACACCTAAAATTGCGGCTACCTGCATTCCCTTCTGGCCACCCGAGTTGGGTACGGTTACTGCCTTCACATTTTTTACGATATTTCCCGAGCAGCATAAATCTATATGCTTTACATCTTCGGAAAGCAACTTGCGGGCAGATGCCGCCGCATAAGCAATCGCAATCGGCTCCGTACAGCCCATTGCAGGAACCAGCTCATGCTCCAGTATTTCGGTATAATTCTTCATTAAGCTTGCTTCCATAGCATACCTCTCTTTCTTCTTTGCCTTCACTAATCATATCAGTAATGCTATCAATAGTCACTATGCTATTATTTCCGAAATTATTTTTATTTTTTTGTGCATTTTTTAGAGAAAACCGCCCTGAAAATCTATTCCGCCTATTTCCAACACCTCCTAAAGTTTCCTTGTGCCCCTCCGCTTCGCTCCTTATTCTAGCCGGAAAAATGCAACTTATTGCGATAGGCACTGTATTCTCCGAAGTCCTGCAGGTCCTCCTCTAAAAACTCCACCGCCTTTTCCAGCTCTCCGCTTCTCAGTGCGGAAACGATGTCCACATGATGTTCCGTGTCCATGGAAAAAAGAATTTCCTTCTCTTTTTTCCAATAATATTGAGAATAGGCTCTCTTAAGTCTGCTCATACAGTTTTCCAGCTGCTCCACAATATAGCCGTTATGGCAAACCGAAATCAAACGAAGATGGAACTCAGTATTGTGCTTCCAGTGCGTCATGGCATCCGTTTCATTTTCATTGCAGGCATTGTTAATTGCCTCCAATTCCAGAAAATCGCGCTCCGTCATCTCCCTTCCGCATTCCAGGAGTACTCCGCGCTCTAAGATAAAACGAAAGGCAAGCATGTCATAAATATCATCCTTACTGTATTGCACTACCTCATATCCATAGCGGGGAATGTTATTTAGCACTCCGTCAGCACAAAGCGCCATCAGCGCTTCCCTTACCGGAGACTTACTGCACTGATATTTTTCCATTAGATTTTTTTCATTGAGAATTTCTCCCGATCCGATATTTCCCTGAAACAAATCCTCCAAGATGGATTGATATACTTGCTCTTTTAAGCTCTTTCTCATACTACTCCTTAAATCCACTTTGCTTTCTGGAAAGAGAAGCAAAGGAGTTCGTTTGCTCAGCAGTTGTCTTTTTATAAAAATATCATATCGACAGTTTATTTGTATAAAAGTTTCAGTTTGTACGTA
>CAUTEL010000057.1:0-8373 GCA_963537185.1 uncultured Oribacterium sp.
GAGTAGTAAAAAGAAATACTCTATAAAGAAAAACAAAAATAGGGGCTGTAAAAAATCAAAACAATAAAAGGATTTTTTACAGCCCTTTTATATCTTCTTACACGCTTATATCTCCACTTCCTTTCCGAGAGAAAAAGAATACAGAACTCTGCGCTTTACCTTTTTTCCAAGAATAGCCTCCAGTGCATTGCTGTACAGCATGATTTGCTTCTGATACCTTTCTCTTAACTCCTCTTCATTTTTAACACGGTCGGTCTTATAGTCTACAAGGATGATTCCGTCATCTTCCACGATAAAAGCATCGATAATTCCCTGTAAAAGTACATCCTCCTCCGCTCTTCCGTCCGGAAATAAGGACTGATAGTCTAAAGCTCTCATAAAATGCTTTTCCCGGAAAAGTCTCTTCTCAAGATAAGCCTTTTTAAAGCACTCTCCAAGGTCGGAAGAGAGGAAAGTCTCAAGCTGCTCTTTATGAATAAGCGCGAGTTCTTCCTCTTCCAAAATATCGGGGAGCTGTTCCAAGCCCTTAGTATAGTCAAAAAGAGCAAGCGCATGGTGAAAGCTGTCTCCAATTTTCGACCCGAGACCCTTCTCTCGTTTTTCCTTCTTCCTTTTCGGGAATTGTAGTCTTTCCATGCTGTTTACAGCCTCAGCGGTATTTCCTGTGTCTACTGTTTCAGCATCGTCTTCCCTAAATATTCTAAAATCCTCAGCAGTCTTTTCCTGCTCCTTTAGAGCCTCTATCGCCTGTTCCTTTATAAGTGAAACGGCATACTTCGGATAAAGATGAGTGCTTTCTTCATGAGGATATCGGTAGGAAAAGTCCTTATCCCATTCCTCTTCCTCAAGAGTCTTTTCTCTTTTCTTTTTCAGAAATGAATAGAGCTCATCCCTTAGAGAAAACTTTTCCGCCTTCTCTTCCTTTTTTATTCCGGATAAGTCCTGTTTATTATAGAGTTTAAGCTTTACGATAGGAGTTTCCAAGTTTTGGCTGAGGCTTCTCGAAAAGCCCAGCATCATAAAATCAAAATAAGAATTCGCATTTCGTAAATCCTCCAAGCTTAAATCATCCTTCACCGGATGCTTTTCCATATAATACGAAAGATTTTTCACTACTCCCGTCATAACGAGCTTTTCTTCCGCCCTTGTCATAGCAACATAAAGAAGTCTAAGCTCCTCCGCCTGATTTTCTTCCTCTATCTTCTCCTTAATGGCCGTAAGCTGTAGGGAAGGATATTTAATTCTTGTTTCCGGATCTACATACTGAGAAGCCATTCCCAGCTTTTCATCGAACAGGATAGACTCTCTTAAATCCTGCTTGTTAAAGCCCTTCTGTATCGAAGAAAGGAATACCACCTTAAATTGCAGCCCCTTTGACTGATGAATGGACATAATACGGAGAAGATTATCATTTTCCGAATATACATTTGCCTCTCCTTCGTCATATTCCTTCTGCTTTGCTTTTTCTATATAACGAATAAAATTGAAGAGGCCGCTGAAGCTTCCCTTCTCAAACTGCAGGGCATCTTCAATAAGCTGGTCGAGATTCGCCCTTCTCTTCTCCCCCATGGGAAGTACGGAAACATAAAGATAATAAGAGGTTTCCTCATAAATAAGGTATAAAAGCTCATGGACACGAAGATTTCGGGAAAGTCTTCTATAGCGCTCGAGCTTTTCACAAAAATCCTTCCACTTTTCAAATAGTGCTGAATCATCCGGCGTTTTTAGCTGCAAGGTGTTTATCCCTTGATCCTGCCCTTCAATAGATTCGTGAAGATTACAGCGGATTTTTTCACTCTGTATATGAAGTGCCTCGCCAAGGCTCCCGTAAGCAATTTTCAGCTTACAAAGTTCCTCATCCGTAAAATCAAACATAGCAGAGTGAAGAACGGCTGCAAGCGGAATATCCTGCTTCGGATTATCGATAATGGAAAGCATGGCAAGGACAGTTTCCACCTCTACCGAAGAGTAGTAGCCATCCGAGCTCACTGCAAAGCTTGGGATTCCCTCTTCGGAGAAAATATCCACCATATCCTTTGCCACCTTTTTCGGAGAGCGAAGGAGAATAACCATATCCTTATAGGCGATATTTTTTTTATGGAATTCCTTTACACGGGAAGCAATCATACGGCACTCTAATTGCAGGTCGGATTCCTTCTCCAACCCTGTCCCTCCGTTCTTTTCCCCTTGCATCTCTTCTTCCTTCTGTTTTCCTTCTGTCTGCTCCTCTTTCTTTTTTTCGGAATTGTTCTCTTCCTTTTCCATAAGGAGGAGCTCCGTCTGACTATCTACTCCCTCCTTTTCTTCTCTCCCCTGAAAAAGACTGCTGTCTCTGTCATACTCGATTCCGCCGAGATCCTTTTTCATGATACGGAAAAAACAGGTATTTACTGCATCAATGACTCCCTTTAAGGAGCGAAAATTCTTCTGCAAAAGGATTTTGGGATAGTCTTTGTCATAGTATTTTTGGAGGAAGAGCTCCGGCCTTGCCATACGGAAGCGATAAATACTCTGCTTCACATCTCCGACCTGAAAAACATTTCCCTCTGCCTTGCCCTCGGAAAATCTTTCTTTAGATAGTGCTGAGACGAGATATTCCTGCACCATATTGGAATCCTGATACTCATCTACCAGAATCTCCGTATATTCCTTTGCAAGCTCATCTGCAAGCGCTGTAAAGCATAGCTTTCCATCCTTTTCCGTATAAAGAAGCTTTAGCGCAAAATGCTCCAAATCCGAAAAATCCAAAATATTTCGATCCAGTTTTTCCTCTTGATAGCGTTCAAGGAAGAGGAGGGCCAAACGAATCGCCTCCTTAAGCAATATTTTCTCCTCTTTATCCGCCTTTTCTTCTATCTCATTCGGAATCAGGGTGTAGCTTTTCTGCCAATCCTGTATGAGAGCCTTTACCGCGTCTCTTCTTCCCTTAACCTCCGCTTTTCTATCCGCCTTGGAATTTTTTATACGATTGAAGGAAATCGCCTGTATTCCTTCAATGACGCGGTGTAAAAGGACTGTCGTTTCTCCTGTATTCTCTTCATCATCTTCCGGAGTCCAAAGAGCTTTTAATTTTAAAAGGCTTTGGTAATCTTCCTCTACCGTCACAAGATACTCGGAGGGGCCACCTTCTTCCCCGCATATTTGAATCGCCTCCTTAAGAGTCTTTAGCGCTTCTTCCGCTCTCTTCTTGATACTCTCCAAAAGATAGCTTTTCCAAGCCTCTCCGCCGTCCTCTAAAAGCTCCTTCAAATATCTCTCCGGAAATGGATTGGCAATGGCAAGGCGATGCAGCTTCAAAATAATCTCTTGTATCCCCTTATCCTCTTTTCCGCTGGAAAAGCGGTCCACAAAAGAAAGGAAGTTCTCTTCCTTCTTACTGTATTCCTCTTCTAAAAGCTCTTCCACAATATCTTCTTTTAGAAGTGCAAGTTCATTTCCCTCTCCTATCCGAAAATTCGGTTCTATTCCGAGACTCGTGTAGTTTTCCTGTATCAGCCTTTTACAAAATGCATCAATGGTACTGATATTGGCATTCGGAAGCTCCGCAATTTCTCTTTCGATATGCGGATCTCTATTTTCCAAAAAGGCCTCCTTAAGGCGAGCCTTGATTCTTTCCTTCATTTCTGAAGCGGCAGCTTCCGTAAAAGTCATGAGTACCACGGAGGAAAGACTGATCGGATGCTCCTTATCGAGGAGACGGTCAATAACATGCTCAACCAGCACGGCGGTTTTTCCGGAACCGGCTGCAGCGGAAACCAGTAAATTTCCTTTTCTATGGGCAATGACTTCACTTTGCTCCTTCGTCCATTTACTCATGGCTCTCCTCCTTTCCTTGCTCTATACCCTTCTTTTCTTCTGCCTTACCGCTTTCTCCTGTCTCTTCCTTTGCTTTCCTCAAAATTTCCTCCCAAAGCTCCTCATCCTTTCGAGAATCCATAGTTCGGTAACGGAAATTCGGAATATCCTCATCAAAACCGCAGATGCTGTGATACGGGCAATAGCTGCAGGCTGTTATATCCCCCTCTTTCCTGATGGGGGAAATGCCTTTCTCTCCTTCTTTTATGCGCTTAGCCCCCTCTACTATCTCTTTCTTTGCAAAGAATAAAAGGGCATCCAGTTTTTCTCCGGAAACGCCGGCTCCTTTTTCCTCAACCTCTCCATTTTTACACTGCACGGGAAGAAGAAGGCTCTCTCCCTCCATCTTTTCCAAATGAGAAAGACTCTCCTCGGAGATATTCACGAGTCCCTTCGGCTTTAGCGCCTTCAAGCGTTCCTTATCAAGATCCTGCTTCTCCTCATAAGGAATGACGGGATTATCCATAGTAAAATACAAAAGCGCCGAAGGAATCACTTCCAAATCGGGATTCTTCTCTTTTTCCTTTTGTAAAACATAGTCCATATAAAGAGGAAGCTGTAAATCGAGTCCTGCATAAAGATTTCTTAAAGAGAATTCTTTCTTTCCGCTCTTATAATCAATTATCTTTAGGTAGAGCGCCTTTTTGTCTTCAGACAAACACTCATCTACTCGGTCTATTCTCCCTATAAGACTTATACCGTCTTCTTCCATCTTGAATTTTTCTTCAATGGCTTTCGGTCTTAGAGCTCCGCCCAAAAGCTGTTTTCCTAGTGCCCAAAGGATTCTTTTTCCATTTTTATAAAGCTTTGTCCGTAAGTATTCATTTCTTCCACCGGAAAGGAAGAGGCTAAACTCGGGATCTTGCCAAAGTTCTCCTAAGACCTCCTCTAGAATTTCTTCCAGCTTTTCACCGAAGGCCTTCTCCATATCCTTAGTTCTCATAAGTCTCTTAAAGAAGAGTTCCAGCATTTTGTGATAAAGGTTTCCGATATCAAAGGCCTGCACTTCGCTTGTCTTTCTTTCCTTAAGCTTGAGCCCGTATTGCAGAAAATGGGCATAGGGGCAGGAATGAAAGACTTCCATTCGACTTACTGAGCCCTTTAGAACCTCTCCGTAAAGTCCCAATGCCGTTTCCAAAGAGATACGCTCCTCCGTATTTTCATAAAAAATTCCCTTAAGCAGTCTTTCCGCATCCTCTCGGTAATCTTCTCTGTTCCATATGTAATGTAAAAGCTGAAAGCTCTCCGCTTTGAATTTATGAATAATCTCTTCGTTATCTAAGAAAAGACTGTTTCCATTGCAATGCTTCGGAAGCTCTTTTACAAGTTCCTCTAGAGCTCTTTTCCCATTATAGATAGGTAGCTTTTCTTTATGGGAAAACTCGGTTTTAAGATCCGGAAAAAGTTCAAAAAGCTCATTTAAGTAGGGAGAAGCCTTTCCGCTTTTTCCGTTTCTAAGTGATTTCGGGTAGGATAAATAAAGCTCTTCCTTCGGTGTAAGAAAAGCCTTATAGACATAATACTTTTCGATATAGCTTTCTTCCCAAGAAAGAGGGGAAAGGCGATAGCCGCTCTCTCGTAAGAACTCTCTTTCTTTTTCCGTGAAAATAATACTTCTCCCCATAGCTTTCGGAAGATATTCCGAGCTTAATCCCAGAAAGAAAAAGGCTTTCGGATTATTAAAACGGGAGCGCCGTAAATCTCCGACAACAACTTGATCAAGGGTTGCCGGAATCTGTCTCAATTTTTCTAAAGAAAAGGCCAGCTCAAACAGCTTCCCGAAGGATTTTTTCGAAATGGAAATTTCTCCGAGGCTTTCCTGTATCTTCTCCATGATTTCCCGGATTAGATCAATGCTCTTTTCGAAGCTCTCCTCTCTATTTTCCATGCCTTCTTCCGAAAGGAAGGGCAGAGAGGATAAGAGTCTCTTTTCCAAGTCCGTTTTTTCCAAAAGCTCGGATAGACTCTCTACCCTATACTTAAGAACTAAGCCCTTTTCCTCATTCTCCGCATTTTTCCTATTTCTCTCATAAAAGGCAAGGAGGCAGAGCAAATCCCTATAGGCTAGATAGTCATCTAAGTTTTCTTTAGGCTTTTCAAGAATGTTCTCCTCTATCTCGTCTTCCTCCGGTTTTAGTAAGGAAGAAAAGGCCGTAAGCCCCTTTAAGCCTCTTTCTCTCGCGATGTTTTCCCATCGATCCACCAGCTCTTCTTCCCGTACTCCTCTATAGGGAAAGGCTCTCAGGTAACGGAATACCGTATCAAAAAGAAAACCCTTTTCCAAGACTAAAAGGGCACTGCGAACGACCTTTCCGTAAGGAGAATCCATGAGCTTGATATCTTCCTCCAAGAAAAAGGGAATTTCCAAATCCTTCCATTTGCTGAACAGGATATCTCTATAGCTTTCCGGATCAGGGAGTATTACGGCAATATCCCGGTAACGATAGCCCTTGTCCTTTACAAGAGCGCGAATATGCACTGCAGCTTCCTCCACCTCCCTTGCAATGTCCGAGCATTCTTGTAAGGAAATGCCGAAGGGCTTAAGCTTTTCCCCTTTTTTCTCCGGCTTCCCAAAGGCATAATCATCGCAGATTTTCTGCAGTGCAGGGATTTTTTTGAAGCGGGGAAAAATCTCTCCCTCTTTCCGTCTTTCTCCGCTGATGCTGTCATAAAGATTCAGATTGATTGCTGGAAGAACTTTCACATCCAGCTTTAAAGCAAGCTCCTCTACCTCCTTAACTGCATCCTTTGTTAGGTAAAACAGAGAAGACAAGTCTCCCTTATCATAAAGGTTCCCTTCTTCCCTGCTTCGAACTTCCAAGGAAATCAGTATTTCATTGTTTCCTTCCAAAAGAAGCTCCAAGCAGCGAAGTTCGGAAACCGTAAAGCCGGTAAAGCCGTCTAAAATAAAAGTCGCATTTTTAAGATTCGGATCCCTTAAAATCTGCTCTAAGGCAAGCTCGGAAATCCCTTCTTCAGTATATTTCTTGTGTTCGAGAAGCCAAGTTAAAAAGCCCTTATAGAGAATTGCCATATCATGAAGCTTTGCTCCTGTAAGCTTTTTTACGGACTTCTCCGCGCAGACACTTAGGGCTTCCGGACTGACACCATATTGCAAACACTCCGAAATGAGAGACTTTGCTTCCTCCAAAAAGCCCGGTCTATCGATTTCCCCCTTAAAATAGACTAGCTTTTGATTGTATTTTTCCGCAACAAGGGAAAGCACCATGATTTTCCCCATCTCATCGAGGGACTTCGGTACTTTTTTGTTTGCATGAGAAAAGCTTGCGTAGTATAGCCTTTGGAAGCTCAAAACATCGAGATTTAAGATTCCTTTTCCCTTATTGTTTTCATGCATTACAATCCTTTTTTGCATGGCAAGGGTATCCTGCTCCGGAACCAGGTAATAGACATTGTGATTTAAGTCCTTACTCGCCTCTTCCAAGGCTTTCCGAATACAAAACTCCGTCTTACCCGATCCGCTTGCACCGAAAACGAATTGCAATGTAGACATACTGTGCTCCTTCTATTTTTACTGATTTTTTTCCTATCACTTTAAATTTTTAACATCAAGTAAAACAGTATTTTCAAAAATATCGAAGTATTAAGCAAAGGCCTCCAGCATTTTTCTCTTTACTTCTTCTTTTTCTTTTATTTCCCCAAAGTAGAGCTCTTTTCCTGAGACATTCTCTTCTAAATAGCCTGTTTTCAAATTTTCTTCCGTAATGTGAATGTTTTTCTTACTCTTCCGGAAAAGCTCCGGATAAAAATAATAGAGGACGGTTGTCATATCCCAGTTGTAAAAGCCTTTTATGCCGTACTCCCTATCATTATAGGCAAACCAATCACTCTCTTTCTTTAAAATATATTGGCCGATGCTTGAATTTTCAAGTCTCTCTTTGAAATCGGAATAAGAGGTCATAACAGAAAGGCAGGCATTTCCCGTAATGATATGAAGATTCTCTCCGTTTTGGAGAACAAGAGCAGATGCCTTATAGTCTACAGAGAAATTGAGCTCCTTCATTTCTTTTTTTTCAAAAAGAAGCAGTTCGGTAATTCCCCCCATAAAGTAGATTCCCTTAATCAGACTAAAGAACTCCGAGTCCAAAACAAAGGCTCCCGCTATATTCGTTAAAGAGCCTGTCACAATCAAATCAATTTCATGCGGGTAATCTCTAGCAAGACTTACAAGATTGCGGGAACTTTCCGAGTCCCAGTCTTCCGGCTTTAAGCCGCCAAGCCATAAAGGAATCTCCTCTCTATTCCTTTCCCTAAGCATAGTCTTTGTATTTTCATATACGACCTTGGTCCGGTTGTTTCCAAAGCTTGCACTGACGGCCAAAAGTTCAATGTCCTCTCTTGTAAGAAGGTAGAGAAGGCATAGTCCGTCATCCATATCACAGCCCGGGATTCCCATAGTATTGTCGCAGTCAAAAATAATTTTTCGCTTATTTTCGTTTTGCCTTGCTCTTTTTTGCATTTCATTTTTCTCTGTTTCTATTTTTTGTTTTTCTATTG
>CAUTEL010000058.1:0-8364 GCA_963537185.1 uncultured Oribacterium sp.
GTATACTACCATAATGTTGCACGACATGCAAGAACTTTTTAAAAGAAGAATTTCTCAAAAATAAAATTTATTTTACTTCTTCCACAGGCTGTTTCTTAGCTCCACCGTTTCTTCTCCGAACACTCTTTTTCTTCTCCGGTTTTTCTTCGGAAACTTTGGCTGTTTCTTCCTTTTTCTCCACCATATTTTCCTTCGCTAAAGCTTTATTTACTTCCGCCTGATCTTTTTGCAAACTCTCTTTTTTATTTTGGGCATTTCCCTTTTTTTCTTTTGTATCAATGTCTTCCGCCTTCTGTTTCTTGGCATTTTCCGTTTTCTTTCTCTTGGTCTTTTCCTCTTTTGTCTTACTTTCTTTAGATGAATTGCCCTTCACAATACTTGATTCATATTCCTGCTGATTTTCGATTTCTCCATTCAGCTTGACTATTTCAGCTTTCTCCTTTACTCCTGTATGGTTCTTTCTGGACCTTCTTCTCCCTTGTGTCTTTTTAGTGCTTTCCATTATAACTTCTGTTTTGGCATCAGAGGTTTCACCTTGTTCCCGTTCTTCTTTTCCCGACAAATCGGCTTCCTGCTTCTGCTCTTTTGTAGAGTTCTCTTTGGGTCCTTCTCCTACTTTTATCATGGACTTAGTAGTCGGATCCCACACAAATTGAATCTGATTTTGAGCTTTTTTCTGCAAGACAGTTTTCTTAGTTTCTTCTTTAAATGAGCTAAGAGCTTTCTCTTCTCTTTCTATTTCCTTTTGTTCTATAGCTTCAGTGATTTCTCCCGAATTCGCTAAGGAACCTTCTATGTTTTCTTCTGTTTTTTCTTCTGTATTTTCTTCTGTATTTTCTTCTGTTTTTACTTGCTCACTCGTATTGTCAAATGAAATGACAATTTCAGAGTCCAAATCCGCTTGAGGTTCCGTACCCTCCGCATTCATAGCAAGAACTATTTCATGTAATTCCGAAAGCTGTTCCTCCTGAACCAAAGAGCGCAATTCTTCAAACCTGCTTTCTTCCACAGTCAAATCATTTTCCAGCTCCGGCTTAGCCAAGGGATTGGGAAGAATTTCAACAGGACTTAAGTTTTTACTTAAATCATAGTTTAGCTGTTTCCGCCTTCTCCAAAAATTATTTCGACTGAGAGTGGGTCTGGTCGGAATATTATTCATCGTTTCAAAAACTTCCGTCAGTAGTGCCTTTTGGCTTCTCTCCTTAGCTCTTCTTATTCTTGGATCATCATTCGCAACAGAATGAAGAAAACATTCTTCTATGGTTTCTCCCAATAAAATTTCTGCCCCTCTAAGACTATGCCAAAAGTCTCTGACCGCAGCATAGCCTTTATCCTTGGAAACAATACATATCTTTTCTCCTGTATCCAAAAACATGCCTGTAGTCGACGCAATATACATATCCAAAGCATTACTATGCTGCTTTAAAAGCTTAACCATTCTTACATGTACATTTTTTTCTTTTAAATCATCCACAACGCCCTTACTCACCGCAGAATTTTCGTCACTGTAATAAACTACCAGGGTATCATTTTCATCCAAATACTCTACTCCTTGAAATCCACTGGCATGCGTATTTTCAAAATCTACTAAAATAATCATTTTTTCTCCTTCCAAGGGATGCGTATACCGCTAAATTCCCTCATCAGGATTATCTTGGGATAGAAAACTAAAGAAATCGCTGTCATCCAATTTTCGCAAGATAAACTTCGTCTTTTCCAAAGGATACGGTACTTCCTCTTCTTTGCAGTACAAAACTTCCGAAATCATCACTACCGTTTCCGCATTTTCTTGCATTCCGCTTGGAACCAAGACAAAATCACCCACTACCAGGTTGTCTTCCTTACTTCTAAAATAATATGTCTTTCCATTTGGCTGAAAAATACAAGAAAGATATATGTATTCTCCCTCTTTTACGCCATGATGATATAAGCCGGAATCAAAAATTGCTCCATAGACTCCATAATATCCTAAGGTCTTATGGAAATCCTCCAAGAAGTCTTCCCAATCATCGGGAAGACCATATCGATCATAGCTTCTTCTCAGAACCTTCTTAGTTCCATTCTGAAAAGAAAGGCATATACTAATTCTTGCAGCGTTATCATCCTCATAAGGCTGATATTCATCCTCAAAATTACTGAAGTAGCGTTCTATGTTTCCTAAAAGATAATCCGCTATATTCGTTATATTGTACTCGTGCTTTACCGTATACATATCATTGGTATAATGCTGATAAGTAAGTATCTTATCCTTTTTAGATAAGGATATTAATTCTCTGTACTCCACTTCAGCATAATTTTCTTCTCTGGTAACGGGATTCCAGTGAATCTGTTGCCGGTAATCTACCATTTCCATTGTAAATTCAGAAATACTGTTAAAACGGGAATCATCCATCTCCTCCGTGAGCTTCGTAATCGCTCCCATAAAATTCTCCCAGTCCTTTGGAAAATCATTTAAACCCTGAAATTCCTTGGCTTTCTTATTTACCTCTTTGTAGAGAAGATACCAACGAGAAGAAAGCGAAGTTTCAATACCCCTATCACACTTCTTCTCTTGAAAATATTGTTCTTTCCAACGATAAAGATGCAAGTTCTCTAGCTTTTCTAAAAAAGAGTCAGCCTTTTCTTTGGAGACATTTAAAACAAGAGAAGGGCCGCTTTCATACTCTGCACTATCATAGGAATACTTTAATCTGCCATTTTTCATCCAAATGTTAAGTGAGCTCTCTCCCACACCCAATCCATCCAGTTTTAAATTCAAATATTCCAGCATGGCTGCCTCCTTTCACTAGATAAGATTATTATACAATATTTCGCTTACTTGGAAAGAATAATCTAAAAGAAAAAAGTCCGCAGCTTCCAGCCTTTAGGCTAAAACTACGAACTTCCATAATAACGACGAGGATGGGACTTGAACCCACAACCCACATACGTGAGCACCAACTTTCCAGGCTGGCCGACTACCATTATCACACCTCGTCAAAAACAGCTTGCTAAGCTTAACACAATATTTTTTAAAAAGCAAGCAGTTTATATAAAATCAAACAATCCTACATCACAGGCTTTATAAAGAGGTAAAAAGAGGCTGTTCACTTGTATAAGTTTTTAGTAGACCAATTCACGACTTTAATCAAACTTTCCGCTATATTTGTCAATCTTTCCTTCTGCAGCGTCCTGAAAGATTTCATCCATGGTGCGCCATGCGAGAACTGCACACTTTACACGCGCCGGCATGTGGGATATATCCTCCAGAATCCCGGCTTCCTCCAGCTCATCCTTCTCTTCTTCCGTAATCTTTCCACGAATCATACGAAGAAAAATTTCGGAAAGACGGAGAGCCTCATCCTTCTTCTTTCCGGTAATCAGGTCGCACATGATGTCACTGCTCGCCTGAGAAATGGCACATCCGTCTCCATCAAAGCTCGCTTCCACAATATTTTCATTCTGATCAAGCTTCAGATACAAGACAATATCATCTCCACAGCTTGGATTTACTCCTTCCAGAGAAAAATCCGCGTTCTCCATCTTGTACTTATGAAGAGGACGGATATTGTGCTCCGTCAAAATTTCGTTGTAATAGGTATTATTCGCCATATCCCATCGCTCCTCTGATTGTTTTTAAAGCGGCCAAAAAGGCATCTACATCCTCTTTGGTATTGTATAAGCCAAGGCTTACCCTACTGGTACTGGGCGTCCCCATAAACTTCATAAGAGGCTGCGCACAGTGGTGTCCGGCACGAATGCATACTTTATGGGAGTCCATAATTTCCGCTATATCATGGGGATGCACGCCTTCAATGGTAAAGGTCATGATTCCGTGATGATTTCTTCCATTTGCAGAACCCAAGACACGCACATGGGGAATTTCCTTCATGCCCGCCATAAGGTATTCGGATAACTCTTTTTCTCTCTCTTCAATAAAAGAAAAGCCGAGCTTTTCAAGATATTGAATTGCCGCTTCCAAACCGACTGCTCCGCCTACATTTACGGTACCGGCTTCGAATTTATGGGGAAGCTCCGCCCAAGTAGCCTCTTCCCTCGTAACATACTCAATCATCTCTCCGCCAAAGAGGAAGGGCGGCATCTTCTTAAGAAGTTCTTTCTTTCCGTAAACCGCCCCGATTCCCATCGGGCCGTAAACTTTATGGCCGGAGAAGGCCAAAAAGTCCACATCCATCTCCTGCACATCCACCTTTCTGTGCGGCACAGACTGCGCACCGTCACAGACAAAGATGGCATTTTTCTCATGCGTGAGCTTCACAAAAGTCTCAATGTCCTGCCGGTTTCCCAGAACATTGGAAACCTCCGCCATAGCTACAATCTTTACCTTGTCGCTAAGAGCCTTTTTAAAGCTCTCCAAGGAAATAAGCCCCTCTTCATTCGGCTCCAGGAAAATGAGCTTCGCTCCTTTTTCTTTTGCGACCTGCTGCCAAGGAATCAAGTTACTGTGGTGCTCCATAATGGTGATCAGTACTTCATCTCCCTCTTTGAGAAACGCTCTTCCGTAGCTTTGTGCAACGAGGTTTAAGCCCTCCGTCGCATTCCGTACAAAGATGATTTCCTCCGGACTTTTGGCATTCAGAAATTTCTGCACGCTTACTCTCGCTCTCTCATAGGCTTCTGTCGCCTTTTGAGAAAGTTCATAAAGACCGCGAAGCGGATTGGCGTTTTCCGTCTCATAATAATTTTTCATAGCTTCCAGCACTGTATAGGGTTTCTGTGTGGTGGCAGCATTATCCAGATAGAAAAAGTTCCCGCTTTGAAAAATAGGAAAGTCCGCCTTGATTTTTGCAATCTCTTTCTCTCTATCTTCCATTAGTCCTCCTCACTCCTCTTACCGCGAAGCTCCGCTTCTATATACTTTTCCACCTTCTCGTCCATAATACCGTGAATGGCACTTTCCATACGGGCTTCCGCAACTAATTCATAAGCCGCTTCCAGAGAGAGACCGCGACTTTCCATATAAAAGAGGCTTTCCTCATCCAGGCGACCGATACTTGCTCCATGATTTCCTTCCACATCATCCTCATCACAAAGAATAACGGGAATCGTCTGGTTCACAACGGAGTCGTCCATAAGAAGCACATTTTCCTGCTCTGTTCCGGAAGCCCCCTTTGCCCCGTGCTTTAAGTCAATGGTACCGCGGAAAATCTTTACCGCATCTTCTCGCAGTACACCGTCTGCCACGATATTGGAGATTGTCTTCTTCCCTCTATGATTCACTACAAGATTAAAATCCGCTTTTTCCTTTCGAGAGAGCACATAACCCAGATGCAACTCCGCCTCGGACTTATCTCCGTTTAAATCAATCTGATAGGAGATGTGATGGCTCTTTCCTGATAAAAGAACGGAAGTCAGCTTCAGTTTGGCACGCTCCTCAAGCACAAAAGAGAAGTCCTGTAAATGGGCAAAATCCTTCGCATTCTTTACAGCAACAACAAGGTCCAGCTTGGCATTTTTCTTTAAATGAAACTTCTCCTGTAAAAATGCCATATTTTTGGACTCTTCCAAGGATTCAATCGCTAAAAAGAGCTTGAGTCTTGCCCCCTCTTCTATAGTGAAACTGTAAGCGGAGTGCTCCACCGCATTTTCTCCGTTTTGAAAATGCATACGAATATAGTCCCGGATCTCCACACCTTCTCTCAGCACAAAGGACTGTACGGGAAGTCTTTCCTCTCGAAAATAATCATCCAGTGCCGTACTCATGCTGCCGGAAAAGCCATTCTCTTCCTCTATTCTTTCCGGAAGCTTTCCGTATACAGAAGGCTGATAGGCTGTAAGTTCTCCCGGTATTTCAAGCTTTGCCTCGTTCATTTTTAACCAGCGAAAGGTAGGCACAGGCATTTTATTGATTATAAATTGATTGTCTTTCATCCTATCCTCCTTTCTAGCCGATGGCTCCAACCATTTCCAAACGAATCAAATTGTTCATTTCCACCGCATACTCTAAGGGAAGCTCCTTGGAAACCGAATCCGCAAAGCCGCTTACGATAAGGGACTTCGCCTCCTCTTCCGAGATTCCTCTGCTCATCAGGTAGAACACGGCATCGTCGGAAATTCTTCCGATTTTCGCCTCATGTCCTACATCGGCCTTGTTGGTACGCACATCAATAGCCGGTACGGTATCGGAACGGGACTCGTCATCGAGCATCAAGGATTGACAAGAAACGGCAGACTTCGCATTCTTTGCCTGATTCTGAATCACTACAGCGGAACGGTAAGTGGAGATGCCGCCTCCCTTCGAAATCGAACGGGTATTGATATAGGAGCTGGTATCCTTTCCGATATGTACCATCTTTGCTCCGGTATCCAGATTCTGTCCCTTTCCGGCAAAGGTTACACCTGTAAACTGGGAACGCGCATTATCTCCCTTTAAAATGGTCATGGGATAAAGATAGGAAACATGAGAACCGAAGGAGCCGGAAACCCATTCCATAATACCGTTTTCCTCTACCTTTGCTCTCTTTGTATTTAGGTTATACATATTCTTGGACCAGTTCTCGATGGTGGAATAGCGTAACTTCGCATTTTTTCCGACGAAGAGCTCCACACAGCCAGCATGGAGGTTCGCCACATTGTACTTCGGCGCGGAGCAACCCTCAATAAAATGAAGCTGTGCCCCCTCATCCACGATAATCAGAGTATGCTCAAACTGTCCCGCTCCCTTTGCATTTAAGCGGAAATAGGACTGCAGAGGAATTTCCACCTTCACTCCCTTCGGAACATAAACAAAGGATCCGCCCGACCAAACTGCACCGTGGAGAGCCGCAAACTTGTGGTCTGTAGGAGGAACGAGCCGCATGAAATGCTCTTCAATCATTTTCCCGTAAGCACCGTGAAGAGCAGACTCTATATCGGTATAAATAACGCCCTGTCTTGCCACTTCCTCCTGAAGATTATGGTAAACGAGCTCGGAGTCAAACTGTGCTCCTACTCCGGCAAGGCTCTTCCTCTCCGCCTCGGGAATCCCGAGCTTCTCGAAAGTATTCTTGATGTCCTCCGGAACTTCTTCCCAAGTTTGAGACATCTCGGTATTGGGCTTTACATAGGTTACGATATTGTCTACATTGAGTCCTGAAATGTCAGGACCCCAGTTCGGCATTTCCGACTTGTTATAAATCTCCAAAGACTTTAAACGAAAATCCCGCATCCACTTGGGATCATTTTTCTTCTCGGAAATCTCGAGAACAATATCCTCGGTCAATCCCTCTTTTATCTTATAAAACTCTCCTTCTTTTTCCTCATAGCGGAAATCATAGAGGGAGCGGTCGATGTCTTCAACTATTGCTCTATCTTTTGCCATACTTTAACCCTCTAAGAAGGACTCAAAGCCCTCATCATTAATCTTATTGACCAGACTGCCGTCTCCGGTCGCCTTGATCCTTCCGTTTACAATAACATGCGTCTTATCTACGCTAAGTGCTTCCAGGATTCTTGTCGAGTGCGTAATAATAAGAAGCGCACCGTCCATATTTTTTTGATAAGCCTTTACGCCTTCGGAAACGGTTCGCACCGCATCTACATCTAGACCGGAATCGGTTTCATCAAGGATGGCAAGCTCCGGCTTAAGCATCAAAAGCTGTAAAATCTCGGCTTTTTTCTTCTCTCCGCCGGAGAAGCCTACATTTAAGTCTCTTTCCGCATAGCTGTGATCCATTCCAAGGATATCCATGGAAGCCTTCAGCTCCTTACGGAAATCCCAAAGACGAATTCTCTTTCCGAATCTTTGCTCCATAGCGGAACGGATAAAATTACCAAGGCTTACACCCGGTACTTCAAGCGGATTTTGGAAGGAAAGGAAAATGCCTCTCTTCGCCCTCTTATCTACCGCCTCCGAAGTGATATTCTCTCCGTTAAAGAAAATATCGCCCCCTGTAATCGTATAGCGGGGATTTCCCATAATGGCATTTCCGAGGGTGGACTTTCCTGCACCGTTCGGTCCCATTAAGACATGGGTCTCTCCCTTATTTATATTGAAATTAACCGCATCGAGAATGGCCTTCTCTTCCACGGAAACAGATAAATTTTTGATATCCAGTAAATCTGCCATAATTCCTCCATCTACCATATCGCCTCGTTCCTTGCGATATACATCGTTCCATAATATTCTTAGCAGTAAGTTGCATGAAAAATGAAAAAAGTCTTTTCCTCCCCTACTTTTCACGAATTATAAAGCAGTAGCATGGTTGTGACAATAGTATTCCTAGTAATTTTATAGGATTATAAGAAAAAAAACATGGAGTACCTTCTCAAAAGACCATGAATATGCATTTTATAGGGACTGAAAAGCAGGGGCACGCTCTCGCTAGCTCCGCCTGACTGAGCATGGGCTCGGTAGCCCATTGCTCACTTTGCTTCGCAAAGCAA
>CAUTEL010000059.1:0-8337 GCA_963537185.1 uncultured Oribacterium sp.
GAAAATGCGGCCGTCTTATTGAAAGAACATGCCCTTATGCTTCTTTCCTTCTGCTTTGGCGCTTTTATGGCGGTCTTTTTAAGTCATATTTTTAGCTTTTATTGCATTTGGCCGGTGTCTATTCTGCATTTATTTTTGTTCTATCATACGAGAAAAGAGAATAGGGAGCGGAATGAATAGTATTATAGGAAAGATACTCCGGAAGTAAATAAAAAGTGAAGCTAAACAAAAGAATGAATAAAGAAGAGTGAATAAAGAAGGGAGAGAAAAGAATGAATCAATGGGAAATTGACGGAAAAACAAGACTCTACGGTCTGCTCGGTAATCCTGTTTCACATAGCCTTTCTCCCTTTATTCATAATGAGGGATTTCGGCGCCTCTCCATAAACGCCCGTTATATGGCTTTTCTAGTGGAAGAGAAGGACTTGGGAAGTACTTTGTCCACTCTTCGGAAAATGCAGGTCGGAGGACTCAATTTAACCATGCCGCTAAAAGAAGCGGTGCTTCCGTTTTGCGATAGTTTATCGAAAGAAGCAAAGCTCTCTTCTTCGGTCAACACCCTTATCTTTACAGAAAGGGGAGACATGCTTGGCAGCAGTACGGATGGAATCGGTTTCTTTCGTGCTTTGGAAGCGGAGAATGGCGCCGTTAAGGACAAAAAGCTCTGTCTAATGGGGCTCGGCGGTGCAGGGAAAGCAATCCTTTCCCGAGCGGTCTATACGGAACTTTCTGAGATACGACTCTTACAGAGGGCTTCCTCCATCGAAAAAAACAGATGCTTTATCGAAAGGGTCAAAGAAGAAACAGGGAAAAAGATATTACTTGGATCCTATGAAGAAAATCTCGCGGAATTTCTGGAGCAAAGCGATATCCTTGTCAATGCCAGTAATGTAGGAATGAGGGAGGAGGCCTCTCTTATTCCCGAAGTGAAGCTCCTTCATAAAGGACTTTTTGTGGCAGACTGTATTTATCATCCCTTTGAAACGAAGTTGCTTTCCCAAGCGAGGGAAGCAGGACTTCGCTACATGAACGGCCTTCCCATGCTTTTTTATCAGGCTGTGGAAGCGTTCCGACTTTGGACGGGGAAGAGCTTTCCGGAAGAGGAAGTGTTTGTGACATTGCAAGATAAATTAAAGTTTTTATGAAGAAAACAAGGCTTGCGAAAATGCAAAGCTGATGCTATTTTCCTTCGCATTCTCCGGAAAGTTTCTTTTTGCATAAAGCGCAAGAGCTTATTTCCGGAATAAGCTGTGTGTAGGGAGCTTCAGAAAAGGGATTATCAGGGGAGTGAAATTCGGTCCTTGCCATACAGAGCATTTCTCCGGAGTCGGAAAAGAGAGCATAGGAAAGAATGGTAGAAAGTTCCTCAACTTCTTCACTGTAAATTTGTAATGTATATTTTTGCCCGTTAGACTTCAGGAGAAAAACTTGCGGAAATGCGTCCCCGTCCTCTTGTTTTTCTATTGTGCAGGACGCGGCCTTCAGTCCGGCTTTTTCCATACAAGCTTTTTTGAGTAATTCTAAAGAAACGGAAAGCATATTTTCTCCTTATCTTTTTAATGGAATTCCTCTACAAGATATCGCAGTAGAGAAAGTAAAGCAATAAAATATTGTACAGTTTTTGAACGATATTCGCTATGAACGAGATATCCACGCTTCTCATAATACGACACTCGCTATGAACAAGATATTGCATGCTCTTAGCACGATACTCCTTATGAATAAGAAAGAGCTGAACCCTGTGAGGCATCAGCTCTTTTTTCTATGCACTGCTTTTTGTTTTACCGAAAGACCGAACGGTCAAAGCTAAAAGCTGTTTTTTAGTTCTCTTTTAACTGGAAACGGGAAACCAAATCATTTAGAATATTTGCCTGTCCGGAAAGTTCTTCGGATGCTGCGGCAGATTCTTCGGCAGTTGCGGTATTACTCTGCACAACGGAAGAGATCTGATCGATTCCCATGGATACCTGCTCTACAGCCTTGGATTGCTCTACGGAAGCTTCCGCAATCTGGTTTACCAGCTCGGAAACTCTGCTTGCTCCGGTGACCACTCTTTGTAAGGATTCAGCGGTGCTGTCTGCCAGAACGGTTCCCTGCTCTACAGCCTGCAGTGTTTCTTCAATCAACATGGTCGTATCTTTAGCTGCGTTTGCGGATTTCTGTGCAAGGTTTCCTACTTCATCCGCTACTACGGCAAAGCCCTTACCGGCAATGCCGGCTCTTGCTGCCTCGATGGCTGCATTTAAGGCCAGGATATTGGTTTGGAAAGCAATGTCGTCAATCGTCTTGATAATCTTACTGATTTCTCCGGACTTTTGATTGATGTTTTCCATGGCGGCCTTCATTTGTTGCATCTGTTTGTCGGAATTACTTACCTCTTTACCTGCATTCTGTGCTTCCGTGTTGGCAAGATAGGTGTTCTCTGCAGTCTTTTTAATGTGTACAGAGATATCATTTACCGTAGCGGAAAGCTCTTCGATAGAAGAAGCCTGCTCGGTGGCACCCTGGGAAAGCCCTTGAGCACCGGAACTTACCTGCTCTGCACCGGAATTGACCTGTACGGCACTTTCCTGAATTTTAGCCATGGTTCCGGAAAGGTCTGAGGTAATATTGTTAAGGGAGTCAAAAATTGGACGATATGCTCCGCTGTAGTAATCCGCGTTGTCCATTTCCATATTGAAATTTCCCTGTGCCAGCTCGGAAAGCTTTGCGGAAAGGTCGGAAATAATAGAACGGATTCGATCCACCACACCGTTCATGGAGTGCATCAAAGTGCCGATTTCGTCATTACTCTTGTAAGAGAGATCCATGGAGAAGTCTCCTGCGGATAACTTTTCGCCTGCATCGGCTACCTTCTTAAGCGGCTTTAAAAAGTGATTGATGAGTACTGAGGTAACTACAATTAAAAGAGCTACAACGAAAATGCTGGCAACAATTGCGATATTTCTTAGATTGTTTACATCTCTGTTATAATCCTGCTCCGAAATGTCCAGTCTAATCCACCAAGTACTGCCGTGCATATCGATGGGACGATAGTATTCTCTTCTTCCTTGATTGTGCTCATTTACGATGTGAAGACTGAAGGCTTCTTTGCCGGCCATTTTTTCGGAAATGGCAGTATTAGCTTTTTCGGGAAGAAGGTCTTTTAAGCCCTTTCCGTTAATTTCCTCCACCATACTGTGAATCAATCCTTCTCCATCAATTAAGTTAACGAACATGGAAGGGAAGTCCTCGTCTTGCTGACTTACATTGTTTAAAAGCTCTTCATTCACATCGATAAGAATAACACCGAGGAACTTTCCGTCATGAAACATGGGGCGAGAAAGAGCAAACATTCTTTCCTTAGTCGTATCATCGGTATAAACCGGAGAAATATAGGTATCTCCCTTTTCCTTTGCTCCTTTGTAATAAGCCTTATCTTTATAGTTTGCGTAGGGAAAGTTCACCAGCTTTCTCCCCTCCACATTCTTTCGCATCAGTAGCGGAGCATAGTTATATACGCCTCTATAGAATGCATCCGGCTCAAAGAATACGCCGATATCCTCAAGCTGAGATTCACTCTTCATATAGGAGTAGATGGTGTTTAAAATCACTACCTCTGCATTGTAACGGGATGCAGGGAAATAAGAATCTACCAAGCGGCTCTTAAAGGTGATATTTTCCATGGCGGGAACTGTATAAGCATTTCCGCTTAAATCCTCTAAGGTCCAAGGATTTCCGGGGATTCCTCCTACCACATCATTTTGTCCATGGACAAAGCTGATACTTTCCTCGATATTAATCGCTATAGTATCCAACTTATGCATCAATTCTTCCAGGTCGGAAGAGGCCTCTAAAGCCTTGTTGGACATATTGGCATCCACCCTCTTATTCATAGCATGACTGAAGCTGCTAAGAAGGAAGTATAGTAACGCCAGTAAAATAAAAAAGGTCATAGAACCGATAATCATAGACATCTTCTGGCGTAGCTTAAGATTCTGGTAAAATGAGCCCTTTGTTTTTTGTTTCTTCATCATCTTTTTTAATTCCTCCTTGAAATGACACTCACGATTGCTTCCTTATTTTAATCGCTCTTATAAAGTCGGCGCAGTATAGCAGAACTATAAGCGAAGAAAAGCTTAATCTACGGTTTTTGCTTGATGTCATAAAAAGGGAAATCCAAGAAGATTTTACAGAAGAAAAAAGAAAAAAAGGGCTGTAAAAAATCAAAATAATAAATGGATTTTTTACAGCCCCAATGTAAATAACTAAAGAAGCGGATTATAATTCGTGTTTCAAGTGCATCATCCTGAAATTTTCAAGACCTCTAAAAGTAAAATCCAGGTTAAGCCGTAGTAGCTGACTACACCGACAAGGTCGTTAATCGTGGTAATCAGCGGACCGGAAGCGGCAGCCGGGTCAACACCGACCTTCTTAAAAAAGATAGGGGTGACGGTACCGACCAGGGAAGAAATCACCATGGAAAGCATGAGAGATATGCCGATGCAGGCGGAGATGGCAAAGGCAACATGTAAGGGCTGATGCTTAAAGAAATAAAGGTAAGCCCCGATACCGGCTAAGGAAAAGCCTCCGATTACAAGACCGTTTATTCCGCCAACCCCCATTTCCTTTGCAACCATACTGGCTTTTTGCTTACCGGTAAGTCTCTCGTCCATTAAAACACGAATCGTCACGGCAAGAGACTGCGTTCCTACATTTCCGGACATATCGAGAATCAGGGACTGAAAGGCCATGATGATGGTGAGCTGTGCAACTACCGTCTCGAAAAGGCCGACTACGGTGGAAACCAAAAGACCGAGGAAAAGTAGAATCACAAGCCAGGGAAGACGCTTTTTCACACTGTCGAGAAGCGGTTCGTTTAAATCCTCTTCCGCAGTAAGACCTCCCAAACGGGCGTAGTCCTCACCCATCTCGTCATCGTAGACTTCCAAAACATCCTGAGCGGTGATGACACCCAAGATAATGTTGTTTTCTCCTAAAACGGGGATGGAGTTCTCGGCATAGCCCTTAATACGCTCCAAGCAATCTTCGATTTTTTCGTCTGCATAGACGAAGGGATATCCTGTTTCCGTAATATCGTCAAGCTTTGTATCTTTTCTTGCGATAATCAGATCTTTAAGGTCCACCGCTCCATAGTAAGAGCCGTCTTCATGTACCACATAAACCTTAGAGATATTGTCGTGCTCGGCGGCCTGCTCAATGAGGGAACGCATGGCATCCCGGATATTCAGTCGATTGTCCAGAAATACGAAATTTGTGGTCATACGGGAACCGATGAAGGCTTCATCGTAGGCGGCCAGAATCTGCAGTTCATTTCTGTCCTTTAAACTCATTTTGGAAAGCCAAACGGTTTTCTTCTCCGGCTTTGCTTCCTTAATAAGATCCACCGCATCATCAGGTTCCATTTCGGAAAGGATAAGAGCGGCCCTCTCCGGGCTTACTTCTTCCAGATATTCATATCCCAGCTCGGCGTATTCCATGACTTCGCCTAAGCGCTCATTATCTAAGATACCATAAAGAAGCTTTCGCTCATTTTCCTCTAAAAGGGGAAGGGCGGAAGCAATGTCGTTTGCATGATAATCTTCTAATTTTTCTTTAATTTGCTCGATGTCTTCGCCACTGCGAAGTAGATCTATAATTTCTTGAACGTAGTCTTGTGAAATTCTTTCATTTTCGTTCATTTTTCTCTCCTTTCCAAAATCCATGGACACAGGGAAAAAGAACTGATGAACTTTATTTCATAGAGGAGGAGGAAGTATTCTTCGGATCTTCCGCTACGAAAGTAAATTCATAAGCTCCCGGATCCGTGCCATCACTGCTTTTCATCAATCTTTCCTCCTTTTTTGAATTTATGACGAGAAGATGCATACGATGTTCCCATCCTTATTATTTGATTTAGGGGAAATCGGAGCAAAAGTTCATTTCTTGATTTGCTATTATTTATTCACTGTATTTAACCCCAAATCGAACTAAGTGTAACACTAAACGGAAGAGGATAGCAATGCTTTTGTAAAGTTTTTTGTAAATGTAGATAAAGCAAGATTGGTGAACAGAAAAAAAGCGGGGAGAAATAGGAAACCTGTAGATTTTCTTGACAGTTTTGCTCGTATTCTTTAGAGTCGGATGCAGGGAAATAAGGGTAAAACAAGAATGTAAAGAGCTACGGATGAAAACTCATAGACTAAGCTTTGGATCGGGCTTTGAAAAAAGGATAAAATAGCTTTAAAAAGGAGTCGGTATGCAGATTTTGGTAGTGGAAGATGAAGTGTTGCTTGCAAGATCCTTGAAGGAAATCTTGGAAGAAAGCGGACACAGCGTTTCTTTGGCCTATGACGGGGAGGAAGGACTGGAGCTTGCGCGCTCTATGCATTTTGATCTTTTGATTTTGGATTTGATGCTTCCGAAGCTCAACGGTTTTCAGGTAGCAAGAAGTCTTCGGAAGGAGAGAAGCGGCCTGCCGATCCTGATGCTTACCGCTAAATCCGATATTTTGGATAGGGTGGAGGGGCTTGACTCCGGTGCGGATTATTATCTTACTAAGCCTTTCGATCAAAGAGAACTGCTCGCCTGCATCAATGCTCTCTTTCGCCGACAGGGAAAGGAGGTAAACCAGATTAGCTTTGGGAACACCTCTTTGGACTTGGATTCTTCCGAACTTCTTTCAGGAGAAAATGCGCTTCGGCTTTCCTCTAAAGAGTTTCAGATGATGAAGCTGCTTTTAACGGAAGGGAAGAATAATATTACGAAAAATACTTTTTTGGAAAAAATCTGGGGCTATGAGAGCGATGCTACGGAAAACAATGTGGAAGTGTATATCGGATTCCTTAGGAAAAAGCTAAAGTCACTCTCCTCGAATATCAGTATAGTGGCCAGTCGAGGCCTGGGATATCACTTGGAGGAAGAAAAGCATGATTGAACAATTACAAAAAAGACTTAGCCTGCTTTTATCTTCCGTTAGCATCTTTTTGCTTTTGTTTTTATTGGGCTTTATTTACTTCTTTAATCGAAACAGCCAGTATTCTACTGTAGAGGAAGCGCTTTCTTCTGCAGTTTCCAAGCCTATGTATCGTTCGGAATCAGCTTCTTATCCTATCTATCAGATTTTCATGACGGAAAAGGGAGAGATTTTAGAGCAGTTTGGAGAGGACTATTTTCTGGAAAATGATACGGCGGAACAGCTTGTTAAAGCGGCTCTTTTACGAATCAATAATGAAACGGAATCGTTTTTTTCCTCTATCAATAGTGGACAGATACAGTACTACTGTAAGAAGGACAGCCCTCCCGGAAACTTTGATACGGAGGAAAAAAAGCATGGTGATGAACAACTATATCGTATTGCCTTAACGGATTTCAGTAAGGAAATAAAGAGTATGAACAGACTTTCTGCCGTACTTATTACTTTATTCTTTGCTCTTTCCTTCTTAATCATCGTTTTATCCCGCTTTTTTGTGGGAAAAACGGTCAGACCGGTAAAGGAAGCCATGCTGTCTCAAAGACAGTTTGTTTCCGACGCCTCCCATGAATTGAAAACACCGCTTACGGTGATTATTAATAATGTAGGGAATCTGCAAAAAAGCGCGGAGAAGCTTTCTGCTGTACGGAATAAGGACAGATCACTGCCGGGGGAAGAAAAAGAAGCAGTAGAGCTAAGCCTAGTTCAAAATATGGAAAATAATATCAGAGGCATAGCGGAAATGAGCAGTCGTATGAAGAGACTCACGGAATCTCTTCTGGATTTAAGCCGACTGGAGAATTTACAGGATAGAAAAAATCAGCTGGAGAAGCTGTCTCTTTCTCATATTACGGAGCAGGAATGCCTGTACTTTGAAGCATTGTTTTATGATCAGGGAAAAAATCTGGAATACAAGATTGAAGAAGAGCTTTTTACTTTGGGAAATGAAAATAAGTTAAAGGAACTTCTTTCCATTTTACTGGAAAATGCGCTAAAGTACTCTCTTCCCGAAACTGCCACTTGCCTTAGACTTAAGAAAAAGAAAAATGCTCTTTTTCTCACGCTTTCCAATGCCATAGAGAAGGATTTATCAAAAGAAGAAAGACAGAATTTGTTTAAGCGCTTTTACCGACTTGATGAGGCGCATTCCGGAGGAGAAGGCTACGGATTGGGCCTTGCAATCGCAAGAGAAATCGTGCTTATGCATAAGGGGGAAATAAGAGTGGAAAGCGGAAAGAATCAAATTTCTTTCTTGATTCGTTTCAATGTCTTTTAGATATCATGAATTTTGCTTGTTTTTATCTATGATTCAGGATTTTTTTAATCAAATTGATAGACGAATCTTAAAATTTATATTTATTTAACTAAAATAAATACTTGATTAT
>CAUTEL010000060.1:0-8223 GCA_963537185.1 uncultured Oribacterium sp.
ATTTTTATATTTTTACCAACGGGGAATATAGCCTAAGAAAGGGGAAAAGAAAATGGAATTCGAGAAATTAAAAGAGATTATTGTAGACACTTTGGCTTGTGAGGAAGAGAAGGTTACTTTGGATGCGGATATGGAAAAGGACCTGGAAATAGACTCTCTTTCCTTGGTTGAACTTCATATGGCTTTAGAGGATGAACTGTCTGAAACCATCCCGGACGGAGAAATCGGAAAGCTTCATACTGTAAAGGACATCCTCGACTATGTAAACAGTGTGAAGGGATAATGGAAGGCTAAGTAGAGAGAAGTAAGAGATTTATCTTTTTTAAAAATACGGCAGGAGGAACTATGCAATCACCGATTAAATCTATAGTGGATATGGTAAGGGACAGGGATTTAAAGCAGAAAGCGCTTTCCGATAGAGTCGGGAGCACCGCGCCGATTAAGATTCCTTCTGCATTTATTGCTTGTAAAAAATGTGGAAGAAGAGCACTCCGTGTCCGCTGGGAGGAGCAGCTTTTTGTTTGCCCGCATTGTGGAAGCTATGGGCCGGTCGGAGCCTATTATCGCTTGGAAATGCTTTATGATCCGGGAACTTTTCAGGAATTGGATAAGGATATCGTAGTGAAGGATCCCTTGGAATTTCCGGAATACAAGGAGAAGGTAAAGGAGTTGGAAAAGAAGACAGGCCTGAAAGAGGCTGTGGTTTCCTCCAAGGGAAAAGTCGGAGGTATTCCGCTTGTTGCCATAGTAATGGACAATAGATTTTTGATGGGCTCCATGTCACAGGCCGTGGGGGAGAAAATCACCAGAGGTATAGAAGAAGCGGATAGAGCGCATTGCCCTCTTATCATTTTCTCCGCATCCGGAGGAGCCAGGATGCAGGAGGGAATCTTCAGTCTCATGCAGATGGCGAAAACTTCCGCTGCGGTAGAAGTGTTTTCCGAGCACGGAGGCCTCTTTATCAGCGTTCTCACGCATCCGACAACCGGAGGAGTAACTGCAAGCTTTGCGACTTTAGGGGATATCACTTTGGCAGAGCCGGGAGCACTCATCGGTTTTGCGGGTCCTAGAGTCATTGAACAAACCATTAACCGTAAGCTTCCGAAGGGCTTCCAAAGAGCGGAGTATCTGGAAAAGCATGGATTTGTTGATGCTATCGTGGAAAGAAAGGATATGAGAGAAAGCTTGCTTCAGATTCTTTCTCTTCATCAGAAGTAGTAACGGGCTTTATTGTTTGGCCTCTTTAAAGGATATTGCTCGTAAAGCATGAGTTATCTCCGAAAGCAGAAAGGAAAAATATGAGTCAGGAAGTAGCGGAAAAGAAAGCGTTGGAGCCGGGCGATAGGGTTTTTCTTGCCCGTCACCCTAAAAGACCTCATATCGAGGATTTTATTTCCCGTATCTTTACAGATTTTTTTGAGCAAAAGGGAGATCATCTCTACGATGAGGACCGCTCCATTTATGGAGGGATTGCTCGTTTTCACGGAAAGCCGGTGACGGTACTCGGACATAAAAAAGGGAAGGGCATGGAGGAGAACATTGCCTGCAACTTCGGTATGCCTTGTCCGGAAGGCTATCGTAAGGCGAAGAGACTTATGGAGCAGGCGGAAAAGTTTAATCGTCCGATTATTACCTTTATTGATACTCCGGGAGCTTATCCCGGACTGGAAGCGGAGGAGCACGGACAGGGCGAGGCGATTGCGAGAAATCTTGCTTTTATGAGTAGTCTGCATGTTCCGGTTATCAGCGTTATCAGCGGAGAGGGAAATTCCGGCGGTGCACTGGCAATTGGTGTTGCGAATAAGATTCTTATGCTGGAAAATGCCATTTACTCCGTATTAAGTCCCGAGGGCTTTGCAACCATCCTTTGGAAGGACAGCACAAGGGCCGGCGACGCTGCGAAGGTCATGAAGCTTACTGCCGAGGACTTAAAGGAAGCCGGTGTTTGCGATGCTATTGTTCCGGAAGTAGAAGGAGGCGCGCAGGAAGATCCGGAGACTTTGTATGGAGAACTGGAAAAGGCACTGGAAAAGGCCCTTTCCTACTATGAAGGTATGAGCCCGGAAGAAATCCGTAAGGATAGGCTATCCAAGTACAGAAACATCTAAAAGCTTAGGCAAGGATAAGATAAAGCAAAAGAAATGAGGAAAGATGCAGGGATTAAAAATAATCGGGCTGGGTTCGGCACTTCCCGGAAAGCGAGTCCATAATGATGACTTGGCGAAAATCATGGAGACCAGCGATGAGTGGATTTTCAGCAGAACAGGAATTCATGAAAGGCGTTTTTGTGAAAAAGAGGAAAGTGCGGGAACTCTGGCAATAGAGGCAGGAAAGGAAGCTCTTGAAACATCCGGTATATCCGCTTCGGATTTAGGGGTAATTCTTGTCGCCTCCATGTCTCCGGACTTCAGCTCCCCCAGTATGGCGGCTATTTTAGCGAAAGAGCTTTCTGCGGAAGAGGATTGCATTGCTTTAGATATCAATGCTGCTTGCAGCGGCTTTGTTTACGGCTTGGAAGTGGCAAGAGGACTTTTGGCATTTTCAGAGAAGAAAAGAGCATTGGTGGTCGGAACCGAGCAGCTTTCCCGTCTTTTGAAAATGGAGGACCGTACGACCTCTGTCCTCTTTGGGGACGGCGCAGGAGCGGCTGTAGTGGAGGAAAGCGAGACAGACTATGCTTCTTTCTTGGGTTCCCGTGGGGACTTTTCCATTGTGGCACCGGCCTTATATACCGGAGCGTTTGACGGTTTCTATGAAGACGGCACGGAGAATCCCGAGAAACTCGGACAAGGACCGACAGAAGGAAAACATGAAAAAATAGACCACCTTATGATGGACGGAAAGGCTGTCTTCCTTTTTGCGATAGACATTATTCCTAAATGTATAGAGGGGATTTTAAATAAGACGGGAGAGCGCTTGGAAGAGATAGACCATGTAGTATGTCACCAGGCAAATTCCCGCATTATCAGAAATGTGGTGCGCCACCTGAAAGCGAAGCCTGAACAATTTTTTGAAGATATGGAGCTCTACGGCAATACTTCAGCGGCATCCATTCCCTTTGCTCTAAAGGATATGGAAGAGCAGGGAATCTTAAAAGAGGGAGAAAAGCTACTCCTTATCGGTTTTGGCGCGGGACTTACCTTCGGTGCCGTAGAGATTATTTACGGGAAAGCAGATAAGAAGTGAAAAACTTAAACAGGATTTTATCGGCTGTGATTTGAAATGAAACTTGCTAAGTAAGAGGAAAGGGCTCGATATGCGATTAAACGAAATGCTGGGAATTCGATATCCGATTATCCAAGGAGGAATGGCAAATATTGCAACAGGAAGCTTTGCTGCAGCTTGCTCCGAAGCGGGCGCCTTAGGACTTATCGGTACCGGAGGAATTCGCGAGGCGGAGGAGCTGAGAAAAGAAATCCGAATTTTACGGGAAAGAACGGAGAAGCCCTTTGGCATAAACCTGATGCTCATGAATCCGGAGACGGATAAGATGGTGCAAATCTGTATAGAGGAGAAAGTTCCAGTGGTCACGACAGGCGCGGGAAATCCGGGAATCTACATGGAAGCGCTAAAGACGGCGGGATGCAAGGTGATTCCGGTTGTTGCGGCCCCGATACTCGCGGAAAGACTGGAGAAGCAAGGGGCGGACGCCATTATTGCGGAGGGCTGTGAGTCGGGAGGCCATGTCGGAGAAATGACGACCATGTGTTTGGTGCCGCAGACGGTAGATAGCGTCCGGATTCCCGTAATTGCAGCAGGAGGCGTTGCGGACAAGAGGCAACTCGCGGCGGTTTTTGCGCTTGGCGCAGCCGGTGCGCAAATCGGAACCGCACTTCTTGCGGCAAAAGAATGCCCGATTCATGAGAATTATAAGGATGCCATTTTAAAAGCAAGAGGCTCAGACACAGTGGTTACCGGAAGAATAGCCGGAGTACCGGTTCGCATCTTGAAAAATCAAATGAGTAGAGAATATCTCCGACAGGAAAAGGCCGGAGCGGAAAAGATGGAACTCGAAAAGTTCACCTTGGGATCTCTGCGGAGAGCAGTTTTCGAAGGAGACGTGAAGACCGGCTCCCTTATGGCAGGGCAGACCTGCGGACAGGTGGGGGAAATCCGACCGGTTGCCGAGATTCTGGCCGATATCTGCTCCGGGATTGTAGATTGATTTTTGAACCTTCATTGCCGCGCCCTACGCCTCCCTTCAAAAGGCGCTCTCGCTCGACCTCGATAGAGCGGATACTAAGCATCAAACTTCGCTTAAGCTCGTTTTCTGCAAGTACCGGCGTCTTCACACGCTTTTTCAGAGAGGCATAGGACGCTGCAACTAAAGAATCATTCAAAAATCACAGTAACAGAATAAGAGAAATGTATTGAAAATCGTAAAGAAAACGGCAGAGAAAATAGAAGTCTAAACAAAATAAGAGGATATGAGAAATATAGAGCAGTCGGATTGGCATAATCCGGGCATACTTAATGAGCGGAAAGGGGAAACAATGAGCAAACTGGCATTCTTATACGCCGGACAGGGCGCGCAGATAAAGGGGATGGGAAAGGATTTATATGAGGCCTTCCCTGCCTTTCGAAAGGCCTATGATGAGGCGGAACTGGATTTTGATGTGAAGGAGCTTTCTTTCTTCGATCCGGAGGAGAAGCTGAATGAAACACGCTTCACCCAGCCGGCGCTCGTTGCCTTTGCGACGGGAATGACGGCCTTGCTTAGAGAAAAAGGAATCCTTCCGGACTACTGCCTCGGGCTTTCTCTCGGAGAGTATTCCGCTTTGGAAGCGGCGGGCGTATTTTCAGCAAAGACAGCAGTAGAGCTTGTGGCCTTTCGCGGAAAGAAGATGGAGGAAGCCTCAAAAGGAGTAGAATCCTCCATGGCGGCTATTCTAGGACTTTCTGAAGCGGAATTGCAGAAAATCGTGCTTTCCGCAGGTGGAGAGGTTTATCTTTGCAATTTAAACTGTCCGGGGCAGATTGTCATCGGGGGAGAAAAGTCTGCTGTGGAAAATGCTTCCAAGCTCGCTCTGGAAAATGGTGCTAAAAAAGCTATTCCTCTCAAGGTTTCAGGGCCTTTCCATACGCCTTTTATGCAGAGTGCAGGACAGGCTCTCACAGAGTATTTTCAAAAAATCAAGTGGCAGGAGCCGAAATGCACGGTGCTCCACAATGTACTCGGGAGAGAAAGAAAAGAAGGAGATCCTTCGATTCCGGGACTTCTTCGAGAGCAGGTGTCAAAGCCCGTAAGAATGGAAGAAAGCCTTAAGCGTGTATTGGAACTTGGTGCTCGTGACTTTATCGAAATCGGACCGGGAAAGACCGTTTCCGGATTCCTAAAAAAAGTCGCAAAGGAAGAGGGAATCGAAGACTATAGAGTCGTTTCCTTGGAAACAAAAGAGGATGTGGAGGCGTTGTGGAAAGAGAGACTTGTTTAATTACCGGAGCAAGTGGCGGAATCGGTTCCGCCATTGCTTTTAAAATGGCGGAGGAAGGCTATAATCTCGTCCTGCATTACGGAAAAAATAAAGAGGCGGCGGAGGAGCTTGCAAAGGAAATTAAAGAAAAGAATCCGGAGACCGAACTCCTTCTTCTTTCTGCGGATATTCGAAAGGAAGAGGAAGTCAACGCCCTTATGGAAGAGGTACTTAAGCATTTTTCTTCTATAGAGGTTTTAGTGAATAACGCAGGGGTTACGAGAGATCAGCTTCTTCTGAAAATGACTTCCGAGGATTTTGACACGGTGATCGAAAGCAATCTGAAGAGTGCCTTTCTTTTTTCCAAGGCGGCATCGAAGCATATGCTGAAAAAACGCTACGGAAGAATCGTGCAGATTTCCAGCGTGGTAGGAATACACGGAAACAGCGGACAATGTAATTATGCGGCGTCCAAGGCGGGGCTTATCGGCTTTTCGAAGTCTTTGGCAAAGGAGCTTTCCGGAAGAAATGTTACGGTTAATGTCATTTGTCCCGGCTTTATTGAGACCAAAATGACGGAAGTTTTACCGGAGGCAATGAAGGAGGCACTTCTCTCCTCGATTCCGATGAAGAAATTCGGTACAGGAAAAGATGTAGCGAATGCGGTGGCCTTTTTTGCAAGGAGAGAGTCTTCCTATATTACGGGAGAAAGCCTTCTTGTGGACGGCGGTATGGGGATGTAGCCTGAGTCAACAGTGAATTGGAAACGGATAATTTTCCTGAAAAAGGGAAGAGATCTAAAACGATATCTTCATGAATCGAGTAAAAATCGAGCAAAGAATCATAGGGAGTGGACATGGAAAAGAGACGAGTGGTAGTGACGGGACTGGGGACAGTGAACCCCACCGGAAATACGGTAGAAGAGAGCTGGAAGGGGATTCGCGAAGGAAAGGTCGGTATCGGAGAAATAACATCCTTTGACAGCAGTGCCTTTTCCGTGCACCTTGCCGGAGAAGTAAAGGATTTTCATCCGGAGAAACTTTTCGATAAAAGAGAGTTAAAGCACATGGCGCGCTTCACGCAGTTTGCCATGATTGCTGCGGAAGAGGCGATGCTGGACAGCGGAATTTCCGGAACTCTCCCTCCGGAGGAAATGGGAGTAATTGTTTCCAGCGGAATCGGCGGCTTAAAGACTATAGAGGAAGAACATACGAAGGGAGAGCGGAAAGGTTTTGAGAGAGTGAGTCCTTTCTTTATTCCGATGTCTATTTCCAATATGGCAGCAGGAGAGATTGCCATTCGGCACAAGTTAAAAGGACTTTGCATCTGTCCGGTCACGGCCTGTGCAGGCGGATCAAATGCCATCGGTGATGCTTTTCACCGCGTTCGGGACGGCTATGAAACCGCCATGCTTTGCGGCGGAACCGAGGCGGCTATCTCGGAGCTCGGAATCGGCGGTTTTGCGACCATGAAGGCTCTTTCTCCGGCAACGGAAGTAAGCCGTGCATCGATTCCCTTTGATAAGGAGCGCTCCGGTTTTGTAATGGGAGAAGGAGCGGGCATCCTCATTTTAGAGGAAAGAGAACATGCCTTAAAAAGAGGCGCTAAAATTTATGCGGAAATCGTAGGATACGGCGCAAATTGCGATGCCTACCATATCACTTCACCTGCTCCCGGAGGAGATGGCGCGGCTGCTTGCATGGAGCTTGCCTTAAAGGATGCGGGAATTTCATCTTCTGAAATAGACTATATCAATGCACACGGCACTTCCACCCATTTAAATGACCTTGGAGAAACAGCGGCGGTAAAGGCTGTTCTAAAAGATAGAGCCTATAGCGTTCCGGTCTCTTCCACGAAGTCCATGACGGGACACTTACTCGGAGCGGCAGGAGCAGTGGAAGCGATTTTCTCCGTTCTTGCTCTCCGTGACGGTTTTGTACCTGCAACCATGAACTATCAGGTAAAGGATGAAGAGCTGGATCTGGACTATGTGCCGAATAAGGGAAGAGAGCAAGAACTTCGCTATGCACTTTCGAATTCTTTGGGCTTCGGAGGACATAACGCGTGTTTAGTGTTTAAGAAGTAGCAAAAGTCCGTATACCCTCATACAAAAAGACGCTCTCGCTCGGTTCCGGCCTAGCGGTACTAGATTCACACTTCGCTACGCTTGTGTTCATCAAGTGCCGAGGCCTCCACACGCTTTTTGCTTACGAGAGTATACGGACTTTTTACTGGTTTTAAACAATGGGAGATCATTACCCCAAGTCTAAGGAAGGAAAGGAACATCATGCCAAAGTTAAATATAGAAGAAATCGAAGCAATTCTCCCACATCGCTATCCGTTTTTGCTGATAGACAATGTGGAGGACTATGTCCCGGGAGAGTTTGCCATGGCGAAAAAATGTGTTACTGCGAATGAGCCCTTCTTTCAAGGGCATTTTCCCAAGTACAAGGTGATGCCGGGCGTTCTTATTGTGGAAGCCTTGGCGCAGACAGGGGCAATTGCGCTTCTGTCCCTGCCGGAGTATCAAGGAAGGATTGCCCTCTTTGGCGGAATTAAGAACTGTAAGTTCAAGACAGCGGTTCGTCCGGGAGATACGCTGGAGTTAAGCTGTCGTTTAACCAATAGGAAGGGACCTGTCGGTGTCGGGGAAGCGGAAGCAAAGGTGAATGGAAAGACGGCTGTGAAGGCTGAGCTCAGTTTTGCTATAAGATAGAATGAGAAAAAAGCTGTAAGAGAACGAGTATCGTACGCTTTGCGCATGATACTCGCTATGAATAAAAAAGAGGAAGATCTCCCGGTATGAGAG
>CAUTEL010000061.1:0-8219 GCA_963537185.1 uncultured Oribacterium sp.
CTCTGCCCTAGAGCAGAGAAAGAACTCTTCCCAAATATTCAAAAGCATTCTCAATAATTCCGTGCATCCGATCGGAAATCGGAACAAGTAAGAAGTAAATCAGCATAAATCCTACTGCAATTTTGAGCTGAAAATTAACCTGAAAGATATTAATCTGAGGAATGATTCTCATTAGAATACCGAGTGCAAGCTCTGTCATAAGTTCTATTCCCATAAAGGGAAAGGCGAGCTCCAGCCCCATCTTCATAGAGGAAACAAAAAGACTTAGCATCAGCTTGGGCATGAGAAGCGTCCTGATGGAAACTTCGCCGAAGGGATGCTGCTCGATGCTCCTAAACAAGATTTCCAGAAAGCGAAGATGCCCATCCACAGAAAGGAAAAACAGTAGCAGAAAGCTATAGAATAAGCCTGTGCTGACCGTTGCCTGCGACTTACTTTGCGGATCGAAGACCTGCGCCATACTTAGTCCCAAAGAAAAGTCGATTACCGAGGTGGCAAAGCGTAGAGTAAGAAAGCAAAGATCCATAGCAAATCCCAGACAAAAGCCCATAAATAACTCCTTCAAAAGGAGGAAGCCATATTCTATAAAGCTTGTTGGAGCAACTCTTAGCACACCTCCCGTATAGCTGTAGCAAAAGAAGGATAAAACCAAAATAAAGGCCGCTCTTGCTCTTTGCGGATAATTGATTCTTCCGAATATCGGGTTAAAAACTATCGCCCCGCTCATTCGCATTACGATAAAAGAAAATAAGAGAAGCATACTATCCTCCCGCCACTAAGCCCAAGATCATGGTGAAAAAATCCTGCATAGTTTTAAGGAGAGTGCTTCCCAAGATAGAAATGAGAATAATAATAGCAATCAACTTCGGCACAAAGCTTAAAGTTTGCTCATTAATAGAAGTTGCCGCCTGAAAAATGGCTACCACAATTCCCAAAATCATACTGATTAGAAGAAAGGGCAGCGCAATACGAAGCGCCAACATAAAGGTTTGGTTCATGATATCTAAAATCTCGCTGCTGCTAAGCATAGCTACTCCTTTCCATTCACTTCCTTGCCGCATTTTCACTCCGACTCCATAGTTTTCCTCTACGAAGTTTTCCGGGCACTATACTTTTCCGCTATTCCTCCCGTCTTCTAACGGAAGCTGTGTACCATACTGGCAAAAAGAAGATTCCAACCGTCTACCGTAATAAACAGAAGCAATTTAAAGGGCATGGACACCATGGCAGGTGGAAGCATAACCATTCCCATTGCCATAAGAGTAGTGGAAACCACCACATCAATCAGCAGAAAGGGAAGATAAATCAAAAAGCCCGCCGTAAATCCTCTCTTTAATTCGGAAGTCATAAAAGCAGGAACCACTACGGTAAGCGGATAGTCTTTAGGATCCTTTTTCAATTCCGTCTTACTCATGGAGACAAAGCGGTCTAAGGTCTTCTTCTCCGTATTTCGAAGCATGAACTCCTTCATGTCCGCACCCATTTTGTCCAACGCCTGTTCCTGTGTAATATTCCCTTTTTTATACGGTTCATAGGCCTCTACATTGATTTTATTGATGGTAGGAGCCATGATGTAAAGAGTCAAAAATAAGGCAATACCCGCCAATACCATATTGGGAGGAGTCTGCTGTACACCCATTGCATTTCTTGTAAAGGACAAGATAATGATGATTCTGGTAAAAGAAGTCATCATAATGACAATAGACGGGAGCAGTGCCACCAAGGTCAGGAGATAAACCAGTTCCAGTGTGGGCACGGACCCGCCATTTAATCCGCTTAATAAATCATACATCCTCCGGACTCCTTTCCGAAACTTGCGGACTCTTCTTCTCCGCTTCATTCCTATTTTCCTTCTTCCTCTGGAAAATATCTAAAAATTCACCTTCCTGCTTTTTCTTTAGGAAGGGTAAAAAATCCTCCAACGACTTTCCCTCTGTAAGAGAGGCCGGCTCTTCATACTCTTCCTTCAGCTCCGTAATAAGTTGTACCCCTTCAGGTCCCGAACCCAGAAGTAGACAGCGGTTCTCCTTCTCTAAGCGAAGAATAAACAGCTGTCTGTCCTGTGCAATTTGAATTTGATCCACAACTTTCATGTAGCGGCCTTTTTGGAATACCCTACCGCACTTTCCTATGAAACGGCTGAGAGCCCAAGCTCCCAAGCCGAAAAGACAGAGGAGAAGAAATCCGGATACCAGGGAAATACTATCCTCAGTAAACATTATAAACACTCCTCATTGATGTCTTTCTTTAAAATTTCCGTGATACGAATACCGAAGTTATCCTCTACAACAACAATATCGCCTCTTGCAATACACTCTCCATTTACATAGAGATCGGCCTGTTCTCCGGCCATCTTATCCAATACTACAAGGGAGCCCTGTGTAAATTCCAAGATATCCTTTACCAGCTTTCTGGTTCTTCCAATCTCTACTGAAATCTCAAGAGGAACCTTCATAAGCAGTTCACGGTTACTGGATTCCTCTTCCTTTTCCTGCTCATCCTCTTGAAACTCTCTGGAGTTTAAGGGCTTAATCAGACTCGATTCCGCTGCCGCCTTAGGCGCCTTGTTACCCTGCATATCCCGGATAAGTTCCATCATCTGGTTTTGAGACTGTTGCATCTGCGTGAGAAGCTGCATGGTCATCGGATCCATCATACCGCCCATTGCCATACCTTGCGGAGCAGTCATCGGAGCACCGGGATAAATTCCCGGAGCTGGCTGCACCGGAGTTGAAGCCTGCGCCTGTTCAGCGGGAGACGGAATTGATGCCTGAGGCTGCTGTACTGCCGGAGCCGGCTCCTGTACTGTCTTCTCGGGAGCCGCCTTTTCTTCCTGAGCCTGCTTTTCCAGAAGACCTGCAAGAAGAGCATCGGCCTGAGCCTGATCCATCTTTCCCGAGCCTGTACTTTCCGCCGGAAGAGCTTCCGTCTCAAGCGGAGTTGAAAGCTCTTGTACCGGCTCCTCTTTAACTTCTTCAACCGGCTCCTCGCTTGCTTCCTCAGCGGGAATATACTCATCATCCTCATCTTCCATGAGTCCATACTGTTCTTTGAACGGCTCAAGCAGACGCTTAACAAGATCCACAGACATGATATTGATAAACTCGCTCTTCAGCTTTCCTTCAATTTCCAAGGTAAAGCGAATTACCACATTTTCTCCGGATCCTTCAAAATACTTATCTTTAAAGATATTTCCATCACTTATCTCATACGAAACCGGCGTGGAAATATTTACCGTAGTTCCCAAAAATTCGGATAATGCAGTGGCAGAGGCCCCCATCATCTGGTTCATTACCTCGCGAATCGCACTGGCATTGATTTCATCCATTACAAATTCTTCTTCCGGAATTTCCGCACCCATCATCATGGATACAATAATGCGGACATCATTACGGGAGAAGAGCATAACACTTTTTCCGTTCAGCCCCTCTACATACGAAATCTCTACACCTACAGCAGGTTCTAAATCATGGAAGTCAAAGCCTTCCTTTGTCTTTACCTGAACAACCGGTGTAGTGATATTTACCTTTGCACCCAGAAGAGTGGATACTGTCGTTGCCGATGCTCCGAGGCTTATGTTCATTATCTCGCCGATAGCATCGATTTCCATTTCATTGAAGCGGGTGGCACTCATCAATCATACTCCTTTGTTTTCCCCAAAACGAGCTTAAACACCCTAGGGTGTCTCTCGCTATGCACTACGATCAATTTCTGTCTTTTTATTTACCGATGTCCAAAGCTCTTTGCGCCATGGTTTTCATAGCATTAAGCGCCGTGACATTGGCCTCATAAGAACGGGTAGCCGACATAGAGTCTACCGTCTCTTTTAAAATATCCACATTCGGATAGTTCACATAGCCGTCTGCATCCGCATCCGGATGATTCGGATTATACACTCTTTTCATTTCCCGATCATCACTAATAATGCTCTGTACTCTGACGCCTGCGTGCTGTCCTCGGAAGCCTTTGCCGTTTGCCGCATTTCTGAGCGCTTGCTGAAAAGAACGGTTGCCATAGCTTTCCAAAACAACATCTTTCCTTTTGTAAGCTCCTCCGTTTTCCGTCCTTGTTGTATCCACATTCGCAATATTCTCAGCTGCGATGTCCATTCTTACCCTCTGCGCACTAAGCCCGGAGGCACTGATATCGAATGAATTCAAAAATGACATAGTCTTCCTCTACTCTCTTTAAACACCCAAAATGGTTTTTACCGTGGAAGTGATACGCTCTGCATTAAAGGGCTTTACCACGAAATCCTTCGCGCCGGACTTAATGGCATCCACTACCATACTCTCCTGTCCCATCGCAGTACACATCACTACCTTAGCGTCCGGATGAGCTTCTCTAATCTTCTTCAGAGCCTGCAGTCCATCCATGTTAGGCATAGTAATGTCCATAATCACGAGGTCCGGGCTCTCTTCTTCAAACTTCTTTACTGCTTCCATGCCATCCTGTGCTTCCACGAAGGTGCAATCTGCAAAGCCGCCCTTTGTAAGGGAGTTCTTTACCATCATTCGCATAAAAGCCGCATCATCTACTAACAAAATCTTTGCCATCTTCGTTTCTCCTATCCTTATCTTTGCTTTTCTATATCTTTGGGTGTCTCCACCTTAAGACCGCTGTTTTTTCCTTACTCGTTTAAGGAATAATCCTCTTCCACCGTGTCTAAAAGCTCTTGGATATCCTCTGCCACCACTCCGCTGTTCGGTGCCATTTCCTCTTCAACCGGATCTTCCTCCGGTTCAAAAGCATTATCCACTACATCTTCTTTCGGCGATTCTTCCTTTTGCATAATACGATCTTCTATACGAACCGCAATGTTTTTCTTAAAAACACCCATTTTTCCGGTAAACCAAGGTTGTCTACCCACATATAGCTTGACTGCGGAATTCTTTGCTTTATTTAAGTCAATAACATCGCCAACCTTTAAATGATATAAGTCCTCCATATCCAGCTTCACAATACCGAGCTGTCCTGTCATGGGGAACTCGGAAGAGCGAAGATGCTGCATGATCACATCCTGGTTGTTTTCATAAGCAAAGCCTCTGGCGAGATGCTTACGATTATCAATAATTTTAAACATATGTTCCAGAAGGGTTCCGGGAAGACACATTCTAATTCTTTCCATGGCAAGTCCCGAGATATCCACATTTAAGACTACAATCACCACCGTCTCATCCAGTCCAACTTCCTGTACCATAGAAGGATTTGACTCTACCTTGGCAATCTTAAATTCCGCATTGATGTAATTACTGAAGCCGTCTCCAAGAGCATGAACAATATATTCCATGATTCTTTTGTACAGCGCCATCTCCACATCGGTGTAACGGTAATCTCCCTCCGTTTTCATGATGGAATCCGTACCGCCCAGCATGTGGCTGACCAAGGTCAGAGTAAGCCCGGGAGAGATGTACATCATCAGAGGAACATTACTCTTTCCCTTTCCCTCCACATAGGTTTCTACAATGGTCATGCAATCATTTTCATGAAAAGCGTTGACATACTCATAGTACCGTGTTTCCCTAAGCTCCAAAACCGTGATATCCGTCATGGTTCGGAAGATACCGTTCACCTGAGAAGTCAAAATGCGGGCATAGTTATCAAAGACGCTTTTTAATAAGCGAATCTTCTCTTTGGTAAACTTCCTTGGACTGTAGAAATCATACTTACTGTAATGATCTTCCTTTACCGGAGTCTCCTCATTCTTCTTTTGAACCAAAACCTCTGCAGTCTGCGGTTCCGTCTTCTCCTCTTTAGGCGGACCGTCTTGCATTGATTTCAGAAGCGCATCTATTTGGCTTTGCGATAATACATCTGCCATCTATAAACCTCTTCCTGAACTGTTGTGAAAAAGCTTTCCCTTTTTCACATAACCCCTTTCATCCTTTCTCTTAAAACGCATTAAGAGTGATTCCTACGGCATGGATTTTCCCCCTCCAAGCCTTATCAAGGCTTAACGGAACATGTAGCTATACTCTTCCTCATTTTCCGTAGCTTCTCTCCCGGGAATCTCTCGGGAAGCACCGGCCACCATGGGCGTCTTCGCTTTTGCTTCTTCTTGCGAATGTGCGGAGCGAGGTGCTGATTTAGCAGTGTCTATAGGAGCAGGATCCACATTACTGTCTACCCCCTCGGGAAGTATTGCTCCAGCGCTACCTCCTTCCACCTGCGCCTCTCCTTCTATTGAAGGGGCAGGAGCAGCCTCTGCATTGTTTGACGCTTCCAGATTTTCCGGAATACCGCTTGTTACTATAGTCTTATCAGCGTTTTTACCGCTGTAATACTCGTTAAAATACTCGTTTAGGTCACGAATCTGTGCCCCCTCGTCAATCAGGAGAATTTCTACTCTTCGGTTTTTTGCTCTTCCTTCGGAAGTATCATTTCCCGCAACCGGATGAAACTGTCCGTAACCTATACTGACCAGCTTCTCCGGAGAGATAATATTCCTTCCTTGTATGAACAGACAAACCTCTGCAGCACGCATAACCGAAAGCATTCTGTCATTTCTCGGATTATTCGGCCTGTTAGGATCTCCCTGCGCCGTATGACCCATGATATTCACCTGAGAGAGCTGATCTGCCGCAGGTGCCAGACTATCACAAAATACGGCTAAAGTTTCCTGCCCCTGCGGGGTAATCACCGAGCTGTCTCCGTTAAAAAAGGCCTTATCCTTAAATACCACAAAAGTATAATCCTCTCCTCGTGAAACTTCCACTCCGTCAATTCCGGCATTATTCAGGGCTTTGGCAATTTGTAGATAAAGCTCCGCCACATTTTCCATATCGGATACTTCATTTAATGTGGAAGTCTCATCTCCGACGGATCCTCCCTCTTCTCTTTCGTTCGTTGCCCGTCCGTTAACGATAATCTGCTCCGCGCTCTTCTCCCCCGGTCTTCCGTTCGGGAAGATGGATCGAACAAAAACATCCCACTTTGCAGAGTCCATCGTGGACATGGAATACAGAAGAACGAAGAAAGTCAGTAAGAGCGTCACCAGATCCCCGTAGGTGTCCATCCAAGATCCACCCTCGTCACCGCCTCCTCCTCTTTTCTTCATTACTTTTCTCCTTCGGCAGTTGAGCCACCTGCAGATCCGCCCGCCTTAGCCAAAAGCTTCTTCTGCTGTTTTTGCGCAAGAGAGGAAAGAAGTCTTTCCCGTATTACCTTCGGGTTATCACCGGACTGAATAGCAATAACACCTTCTATAATAACTTGGCAATATAGTATTTCTTCATTATCTCTTATTGACAATTTTTGTGCAATAGGGTGGAAGATAACATTACTTAATGTTGACCCGTAAAAAGTTGTTATGAGTGCGACACCCATATCCTGTCCCAAGGTACTGGAACCTCCCGATCCGGAAAGATCCATACCCTTTAGCATGTTGATAAGCCCCACCAAGGTTCCAATCATGCCAAAAGCCGGCGCTAAAGCCGAACCTTTTACATAAAGTCCTTTGGCTTCTTCATGCCGGGTCATCATATCTTCTACTTGTCTTTCGAGTGCCGCTCTGACCTTATCCGGGTCATTTGCATCGACAATCATTATGACCGCTTGTTTAAAAAACGGTTCCTTAATCTCCTCAGCCTTTTCCTCCAGCGCAAGCAAACCGCTTTGTCTGGCGATCAATGCTAAATCCACAATGGCATCTACGGTCTTCGGAACATTATAATTCTTCCCTCCCCTTAAGCATATAGCAATATGCTTCGGGATTTCCTTCAAAATCCGGAAGGGATAGCAAGCAATTAAGGCCGCAATGGTTCCTCCAATAACGATGAGCACACTGGGCATATCGACGAAATTGGCCAGTTTATCCGGGCCAATTCCGTTGATGATTAATATTACGGCGATTATCCAGCCAATGATCATTGATAAATCCATAATTTATCGTCTAGCCTCCTTGCAAAATTTCTCCTTCTCAGCCTCATGCCTTACTTTTGGCTTCATAAACATCCTCACCATCATGAAGTTTGTTCTGAAAGCTCAGGCAATTCCCGAGAAAATCCTGCACCTGCCTAATAATTGACTCAACGCTGTCCCTGACAAGGTAAAAATCTCCGTTAGCCAATTTGATTTTTGTTTCCGGAATTCGTCGTATGTATAAAACCTGAAAATAATTTAAAAATATTTCTTCTCCGTTTAACTTTGTTAGGCGAATCATGATTCCCTTCCTCTCTTCAACCTAGTGGAGTGAACGCGCATCCTTATCGCTTCATATT
>CAUTEL010000062.1:0-8173 GCA_963537185.1 uncultured Oribacterium sp.
GCTTAAAAATTTACGCCCTTTTGTTTATATATTTAAGTAAATGAGTGGATGTATAAGGTAGAGTCTATAGTGTAGGCGTGTTCCATGGCTGTGCACTGTGACTTGGAACTTAGCAATATAGGATGGCACTTTGAGTCTGGAGAAAAAATATGAGTAAAAGAGTTTTTGGGGCACTGCTTCTCAGTATTTCCTGTCTTTTTCTGCAAAGCACTGCCTTTGCGGTAGAGAGGACTGCCCTCATAAAAGGGAGCCTAGTCAATGTTCGTGCGGAAGCCGGAGTAAATAGTAGAAAAGTTAATACTCTTTTTTCCAATACGGCTGTAACTGTGGGAGATTCTTTTCAAGGCAGTGACGGGTATGCATGGTATCCGGTGAAGTATTCGGGGGGACAGGGTTATGTCCGCTCGGATTTTATTAAGTTTCCTGTGCAATATCAAAGAGATGAAGCCTTTGAAAATGAATTGAATCGACAGGGCTTCCCGGAGTCCTATAAAGAGGGATTACGATCTTTACATGCGGAATTTCCGAATTGGCGTTTCCAGGGCTTTAAAACCAATTTGGACTGGAATGCAGTTTTGGATGGAGAAATGGAAGGGACAGGAAGTCTTGTAGACAAGAATGCCATTTCTTCATGGAAGTCTACCGACGCAGGTAAGTATGATTGGAACAGCGGTACTTGGCCCGGCTTTGACGGCCCGACATGGGTAGGAGCCTCCAGGGCTTTAACCGCCTATTATATGGATCCGAGAAATTTTATGGATGAGTCCTATGTTTTTCAGTTTTTATTACATAGCTATAATCCTGAGGAACAAACAAGAGAGGGGCTTTCTGCTGTTTTAAAAGGGAGCTTTATGGAGAGTAATAGTTCTCAAGGAACATCAGACGGGAGCAACGGCTCTTCCGGACAAATTGCCGGGGCAGATGGTACAGTAGTTGCGGATTCTTCGGAAATACAGGATACAGTAAGCGCCCCTTCTCCCAATGGACAGGATAATGTGATTGTCTCTGCTGTAGGACCCGGAGAGAATCTTTCCACATCAGGAAATACAACGAATTCCTCAAGTGATACCGGGAATGTGAATAAGAACAATTTGGATTATGCCGGGATTCTCATGAAGGCAGCGGAACAGACAAAGCAGAACCCCTATGTTCTTGCCGCTATGATTTTACAGGAGCAGGGAAAAGGAACGAGCGGCTCTATTTCCGGTGCAAGCGGTTTCTATAACTATTTTAATGTCGGCGCATATGCGGCAAACGGAATGGGTGCGGTAGAAAGAGGACTTTGGTATGCAGGACAGAGTGGATCTTATGGTAGACCATGGAACTCAGTAGAGAAGTCCATTATCGGCGGCGCTGTATTTTTTGCGGAAAATTATTTAAAAGCGGGACAAAATACTTTATATTTAAAGAAGTGGAATGTGCAGGGGGCAAATCTTTATAAACACCAGTACATGACCAATGTTCAGGGGGCAGCCGAAGAAGGCGCGAAGCTCTCCAAGGCTTATACAGCGGAAATGAAAAATAAGGCATTGGTATTCAGTATTCCCATTTATGAAAATATGCCTGCAGATAAGGCTGCGATTCCTACCGGAACAGGCAGTCCGAATAACTTTCTCAGTAGTCTTAGTATAAGCGGGTACAGATTAGACCAAGCATTTGAGGGAGCTAAGCAGAGTTATAGTGTAAACATTCCTTCAGGCACTCCGTCTCTTGATATTCGTGCTCAGGCAGTAGATTCCAAGGCACAGATCAGTGGAGCGGGAACACAAAGCTTGGACGGAAAAAGCAGTCTGAATATTTCCGTAAAGGCAGAAAATGGACAAGATAGAATTTATACCGTGAATATTTCCTATGGAGAGTCAAAGGGGAACGGTACGGAAAGCGATTCCGGAAGAGAGAGCGGTGTAGAAATTATCGAAGTAGGGAAATCTCCTTTAAGATAAAAAAAGGAAGTGAGAAAGTATGATGAAAATAAAGACAATCTTAATATGTCTGATACTGGGGATGTTTTTTGCCTTCAGCAGTTTTGCTGCAGACGGACAGCTTAGCTTTTCCGATCCCTCGGGAAATGTGGGAGACAGTATAACTTTGAATTTAAAGGTTCGTAGCGATACTGCCCTTTCTCGCGCGGACATCAGTCTTCGCTATGATGGAAATGCTTTACAGTTTGTTTCCGGAACGAATACGGATGGAGGTGCAGGAACGCTAAGAGTCCATGGAAGCGGAGAGCAGGGGGAAAATAATACCTTGGCCTTTACTTTGCAGTTTAAGATACTTTCAGCAGGGACTTCCACTGTGAGTGTTGAAAAACAGGAAGTTTATACGGAGGATGAGTCTTTACTGAATCTTACCCATGTCGGTACGGCTACCGTGACGGCAAGTGCCGGAGAAAGTGCCTCCGAAACGGAGACGGAAACTGTATCGGAAAGCGAAACTGCGGAAGAAAAACAGGAAACGGTAAATGAAGGAGTAAAGCTCAGCGCAAAGGATAAAAGCATTACCATTATGAATCCCGGATCGGATGTACAAATTCCGGAGGGCTTTTTGGAAAGTACAATTGATATTGACGGTCATCAGGTAAAAGGCTGGGTCTGGAAAGCGGAGTCGGAACATCAGTATATTATTGTGTATGGAATGAATGATGCCGGGGACTTGAATTTCTATCGTTACGACTTAAAGGAAAAGACCATTCAGCGCTACTTCAGAGACCCCTTGGAAGAAGAGCAGAAGAAGAATGCGGAAACGTATCCGGAGCTCTTAAAGAAATATGATGCTTTGGTCGGAAAATATAATCTGCAGTTTATACTTTCCAGTGTTTTTGGTTTTATCAGTTTGTTGCTTCTTGTATCTACCGTCTTCCTTTGGCAGGGCAGAAATCGTTTAAAGAGGATTATTTCCTTCCAAAAAGAAAATCTAGGGGTTACAAAGAAGGAATTGAGGCCCGATGTAGAGGGGATTTCTCTTAAGGAGGACTTGAGCTTTTCCGGAGAAGAGAAGGAAATAGAGCAGACCAAGATGCTATCCGCTATAGAGAAAACTTCCATCAAAAACGATTTGGAGGATGAGGATTTAGGGGCTACAAGAGCCATCCCTTTAAAGCGTAAGGACAAGGAAGAGGAAAAGCTTGTAGAAGAATCGGAGCTGGAAATCGAGGATTTATAAGTGATTTTGTATAGAGTATAAAGGAAAAGGGTAATTAGATGAATCAGTTTACTATACAGGCTCAAAGAGCATTGCAGTTGGCTATAGAGGTAGCTGAGGAATGTCACCACCAATATATCGGAACTGAACACATCCTTATGGGATTGGTTCGGGAGGGTACCGCCGTTGCAGGAAAGGTTTTAAAAGCCAACAATGTTACGGAAGAGAAAATATCAGAAATGATTGCCAAGTTTATCAGCAATGACGGCAAGCTTTCTCTGGCGGATCCCAGCGGATATACACCTTCCGCAAAGCGTGTCCTGGAGCAGGCGATGCAGGAGGCAAGGGAAGGGGAATCTCGTTTAGTGGGAACAGAGCATCTCCTTCTTGCTATCTTAAAAGACGGAAATTGTGTGGCATCCAGAATTATTTCCACATTGGGGGCTTCGGCACAAAAGATTTATTCTCAGCTGAATTCCGCGATGGGAAGAGATCAGTTTGTTGAGAATAAGGGGCAGAAGGAGAATAGCGTAAGAAACTCCCAGACTCCGACTTTGGATCAGTATTCCAGAGACTTAACTGCGCTTGCAAGACTGGGAAAGCTTGACCCCGTAGTTGGAAGAGAAAATGAAATCATGAGAATGATTCAGATTCTTTCCAGAAGAACCAAGAATAATCCGTGTCTTGTGGGAGAACCGGGGGTAGGAAAAACCGCTGTTGTGGAGGGGCTTGCCAACCGTATTGCGGCAAAAGATGTACCGGAAATCATGGAAAGTAAGCGGCTGCTTACCTTGGATTTATCTGCCATGGTTGCGGGTTCCAAGTATAGAGGAGAATTTGAAGAAAGAATTAAGAGAGTCATTTCCGAAGCAAGAAATGATGGAGAAGTCTTACTCTTTATCGATGAAATTCATACTCTTATCGGCGCCGGTGGAGCGGAAGGCGCGTTAGATGCGGCAAATATTTTAAAGCCGGCATTGGCAAGAGGGGAGTTGCAGATTATCGGGGCAACCACTCTGGAGGAGTACAGAAAGCACATTGAAAAGGATGCGGCTTTGGAAAGAAGATTCCAGCCCATAACTATAGAAGAACCGTCGGAAGAGGAGAGCTTAGCCATTCTTCACGGAATAAAAGAAAAATATGAGGAGCACCATAAGGTAAAGATTGATGATGGGGCTATTCTTTCTGCTGTAAAATTAAGCTCGCGTTATATTAATGACCGTTATCTTCCGGATAAGGCGATAGATTTAATTGACGAAGCGGCATCAAAAATTCGTATTATGCATAGCGGAGAGCCTAAGGGAATTAAGCGCTTAAGAGAACAGCTCATACAGCTGGAAATAGAGAAGGAAGAATGCATACGGAAGGAGGACTTCGAGGGAGCCTCTCAAATCAAGAAAAAACAGGAACAGAAGAAGAAAAAGCTGGATAAGGACCTTTCGCTTTGGAAAAAGGAAAGAGAGGAGAACATTCTTTTCGTGACGGAGACGGACATTGCGAATGTGGTTTCCGAATGGACGAAGATTCCGGCAAAGAAGCTCGGAGAGTCGGAAGGGGAAAAGCTGAAGAAGCTGGAAGCGCTGCTTCACACCAGAGTAGTCGGACAAAATGAGGCGGTTCATGCGGTTTCCCAGGCAATTAAGCGAGGCAGAGTGGGGTTAAAGGACCCGAAGCGTCCTATTGGATCATTTATGTTTTTAGGACCGACCGGAGTCGGAAAAACGGAGCTTTCCAAGGCTCTTGCCGAAATGGTTTTTGGCTCGGAACAAAATTTAATTCGAGTGGATATGTCTGAATATATGGAGAAATACAGTGTTTCCAAGATGATTGGATCACCTCCCGGCTATGTTGGCTATGATGAGGGGGGACAGCTTTCTGAAAAGGTGAGACGGAATCCCTACTCCGTTATTCTTTTTGATGAAATTGAAAAGGCACATCCGGATGTCTTGAATATTCTTTTACAGGTATTGGACGACGGCCATATTACCGACTCTCAGGGAAGAAAGGTTTCCTTTAAGAATACAATTATCATCATGACCTCCAATGTGGGAGCAGAGCAGATTATGAGTCCTAAGAAGCTGGGATTTGATTCCGTGATCAATCAGGCTGATAAGGATTATGAGTTCATGAAAAATAAGGTTTTAGAGGAGCTAAAGCGTCTCTTTAAGCCGGAGTTTTTGAACCGTATCGATGAAATCATTGTTTTTCGCCCAATCAGTAAAGAGGATATGTCTAAAATCCTTGATATTTTGCTGAAGAATCTTTATCAGAGGGCAAAGGGAGAAATGAACCTTGGAATCAATCTGGATAAGAGAGCAAAATCCTTTCTGATTGAAAAGGGCTATGATCCGAAGTTTGGAGCGCGTCCTTTGAAGAGGACCATACAGACAGAGGTGGAGGATCTTTTGTCGGAAGCCATATTGGACGGTGAGCTTAGACCGGGAGAGCTTGTGAGTCTTCGAGTAGATAAAAACGGAGAGGGCTTGCGTACCAGTGTTAAAAAGGAAAAATTGCAAAGCAGCTAAGGGAAGAATGGTATAGAAATTCGGGCGTCGTGATTTTCAAAGAGGATTTTCGTATTGCTTCGTTTAAGGCGTTATGGGAAAGGGCAGAATGCATGGCAAAAAATTTAAATCGTTTTTTTTGTAAAGAATGCGGGTATGAAACCATTAAATGGTTGGGACAGTGTCCTTCCTGTAAAAGCTGGAACACCATGGTGGAGGCTCCCAAGGAAAACAAAGAAACAAGTCGTGCTTTTACCAGGTCTTCCGGAAGTCCTCGGGCTGAAATAAAACAATTAAAGGATATCAGTTTAGGAAAGGAAGACCGAATCGAAAGCGGATTTTCCGAATTGGACAGAGTGTTGGGAGGCGGTATTGTAACCGGCTCCCTTCTTCTGCTCGGAGGAGATCCCGGAATAGGAAAATCCACTATATTTCTTGCCGTATCTCTATATCTTGGGAAAAAAGGGAGACGGGTACTTTATGTCTCCGGTGAAGAATCTTTAAAGCAAATCAGGCTGCGTGCGGAGCGCATGAAGGAAGCGGAAAGTGAGGTTTATTTCCTTGCAGAGACCAATTTAAAAAATATTGCGGAAGCTGTGGAAGAAGTACAGCCTGATTTTTTGGTTATTGACTCCATTCAAACCATGTATTTGGAGGAAGTGGCAGCTTCTCCGGGTTCTGTTTCGCAGGTACGGGACTGTACGGCTTCCCTTCTTCGAATCGCGAAGGAAAAGGGGATAGCTATTGGCATTGTCGGTCATGTGACGAAGGACGGGAATGTGGCCGGTCCCAAAATTTTGGAGCATATGGTAGATGTGGTGCTTTATTTTGAAGGAGAAAAAAATACCCAGCTTCGAATTCTCTACGGACAGAAAAATCGTTTCGGTTCCACCCATGAAATTGCTGTGTTTACCATGGAAGCAAGCGGTTTGGAGGAGGTGAAAAATCCTTCGGAATTTCTTCTTGCGGGAAGGGCTACCGAGGCTTCCGGTTCTGTTGTTTCCGCGGGAATTGAGGGTAGCAGACCGCTTCTTATGGAAATACAGGGCTTGCTTGTCCCGACAAGCTTTGGTATACCGAGGAGAACAGCAAACGGTATGGATTATAATCGTTTAAATATGCTTCTTGCAATTATGGAACGACGCCTCGGAATGGAATGTTCAAAATACGATGCCTATATCAATATTACGGGCGGAATGCGGATATCCGAGCCTGCCGTAGACTTGGCAGTCATTCTTGCTTTGATTTCAGGATATCGCAATATACCGATTCCGGAGGATATTATGGTTTTTGGAGAGGTGGGACTGTCCGGAGAGATTAGAGCGGTAAGTCAAAGCAGACAAAGAATAGAAGAAGCAAAGAGACTGGGATTTCAGAGAGTGGTTTTGCCTGCCTATAATTATCAAAAGGATAGTAAGGGCATTGAATTGATTCCGGTTAAAAATATAAGAGAAGCATTGACAATATTTAAAAACTAGAGTAGAATAAGCCCGTTGTTTTTTCAACAAAGGGGATTAGTTCAAGGGTAGAGCAACGGTCTCCAAAACCGCCGATGGGGGTTCGAATCCCTCATCCCCTGCTAAAAGGAAACCTTAGGAATCTAGCCTGGAACGGCTTGAAACCTAAGGTTTTTTGCTGTTTTAGGGGGCTGAAACAAGAACGCAAATTCCGAAAAAAAGAATGGTTTTTCTGGTGCACCCGCCCACGAAACGCCCACGTTTTTATTGGTCATTGTTAAAGTGATTTAGGTATTTTTCCGAAGCGTTTTCTAAATCTTCTGTAAGGGCTTTTCTATAAATTCCCTTCATGATGTTATCGCTTTTCCAACCGCCTAATGTCAGAATAACGGAATCCGGTATTCCTAAGGCATGGGCTTTACTGGCGAAGTAGGATCGTAAGCGATGTGTGCCGAAGTGTGGCAAGCCTAATGCCTTTTGCGCGGAATCTAAAGCACAGAAGATTTGATTTAAACTTCCCTTGTAAACATATCCTTGTTTTCTGATTTCATCCGCTAAGTCTTTCGGTATAGGAATCCTTCTGTTGCTTCTTTCCGTCTTTGTGTAATTCTGAATTATCCATTCGTTTTTGCTGTTTAAGACCTTTGCTTTATTGATAGTGATAATTATCGTCTGATAGGTCGGAAAGGCTTAATGCGCCTATTTCTGAACGCCTCAAGCCCATTGCACCAAGGTAGACAGGAATGTAATGCCTGCTAAGTCTTGGGGATCCTTTTAAATATTTGAACACCTGCATGACTTCCGTTTCCGATGGTGTGTAGATGTCTTTTTGCTCTTTCCTCGGAAGTTTCGTTGTTAGTATAAAGTTAGGTCTAAATTCTTTTATGACAGCAGAAATAAAACCATGCCTGTTATGGATGGTTTTCGGCTTAAACTCCGCTACCATTGAATTTATAAGCTTTGTAATATCGTGTTGCTCAATAGAAAAAAGCTGGATATTTAAAAAGACTAACTATTAAAAGTCAATTGGAAAATAAGATTTTTTGAATAAGACATCATCAGATGTTTTAG
>CAUTEL010000063.1:0-8099 GCA_963537185.1 uncultured Oribacterium sp.
TTAACTAAATATTGTACAATGAAGGAGGTATAGTAAAACTTACTATTTTTATATACCTCTTTTTTATTTTTTATAGATGTTTTTACGAAAATACTTACCGGAAGTATAACAAAATCATGAAGCTTAGTTAAGGTTTACATATATTGCTTGGGAAAGAGCAGACGAGTTTGCATGAGAGAAGAAAGAGGTAAACTGCAAGGATGGAAGATGAGCAATAAAGAAGGGAATCGTTTTATAAGGAGAGCTTTACTTTTTGCAGGAATGATGTTTCTGCTTCTTTTTGTGCTTCTCTCAGCTCTTTCTTGGAATCGCTATTTTCGAAAAAAGCCCAAGGATTGGAAGGAGTGGAAGGGGGGAGAAGAGACATATACGCTCTCGGAGAAGAAGAACATTCTTTTTTTTAGCTCTTATGATCCGGCTGATGAAATTTTCTCGCAACAGCTGGAGGGGATGGAAGAGATTTTACATCAGAGTAATATCCATCTGGATACGATTAATATGGACTTCCAACATTTTAACCATGAAGAAGATGTAGAAGCCTTTTATTCTTTTGTAAAAAGCAGAATAGACAATAGAGAGCAGCCCTATGACGGTGTCTTGGTAGGAGATGATCGTGCCTTACGCTTTGCTTTGCAGTATAAGGAGCAGATTTTTAAAGATGTACCGCTGGTCTTTTTTTCTATAAACAGCAAAGAGCTTGCAGAGGCTGCGGGAAAAGATTCTCATATTACAGGCTATTACTGCCCTTCTTTTATGAAGGAAACGCTGGAAGCGGCAAGCGTCTTACAGCCTAAGGCGGAAACGATTATGGCGATTTATGACAATAGTTTTGCCGGAGCAGAAGCCAAAGAAGAATTTTTTTCTTTACAGAGAAACTTCCCTTCCTATCGTTTTGCGGGGATTAATTTTTCTCAGCTAAAAAAGGAAGAGTTTACAGAGGCTCTACAGGGTATTCAAGAAAATACCATTTTGCTTTTCCTGTCCGCATCGAGGGACGAGGACGGAAACATTTATCCTGCCGACCAGATGATAAAGCTTATTTTATCTACGGTAGATACTCCGATTTATGGCAATGCCATGGTGCAAAATATTTCAGGCTTTCTGGGCGGAAGAGTACAGAACTATAGGCAGATGGCAAAGAACGGAACTCTTTTGATGCTGGACGTTCTTTCTTCCAAAATAAAGACAGAAGAGCAGTTTTATAAAGAGGACTCTCCCGGCAAGCTTGTTATTAATAACAGAGTTCTTTCGGCTTATAAGCTGTCCGAGAGAAATTTACCGAAAGATGCTTATTTAGAGGATGGAATAGAACATTTTATTTCTAATTATGCAGGGTATTTTATCTTGGCTCTTTTACCCTTTTTTGCTATAGTGCTGTTTGTTTTATATTCCGTACTCAGCCGTATTCACAGTAGAAAGCTGTTTCAAGAGCTCGAAGAGAAAAATGACAATTTGTTGATGGTAAGAGATGAGCTTGAGCACAAGCTTAATTATGACCATTTGACAGAGCTTTTGAACAGGCAGACGGCGCTTTCCGGAATAGACGAGCTCTTAAGCAACGATGATCATTTCACTTGTGTTCTGATGGATATAGACAATCTGAAGGAGCTCAATGAATATAGAGGATATGAGGCAGGAGATCTGTACCTGTCTTCTGTTGCAACGCGTCTTAAAAGAATGGAAAAGGCTTATGGAGCTATTGCAGCCCGATATGGAGGAGATGAATTTCTCTTGATTTTTCCCGGGAATATTTTACAAGAGAATTCACAGGAGCTGCAGGAACTCTTGTCCATTTTCCAAAGGTCCATTACCGTTGGAGGAGAGACGGTGTATATGAATTCTTCCGGGGGGGTGGCGGTTTCCAATGGAAAAGACAGCCCCAGACAGATTGTTGTTTCTGCCGGAATAGCTATGGAATCTGCAAAGAAAAAGGGGAAGAATCGCCTTGTCTTTTATACGGATGAACTTCGCCATAAGAAGGAAGCCATTAATCAGATTCTGAAAATGATGGAGACTGCCATTCGTGAAAACGCTTTCTACATGGTTTACCAGGCTCAAGTGGATTGCAAAAGTAGAAAAATTGTGGGCTACGAGTCTTTGATGAGGATTCGAAACAAAGATTGCTGTCCCGACCGTTTTATTCCGGTGGCAGAACAGTATGGATATATTACAAGGCTTGGAAAAATAGCGGTAGAACAGGTTGTACGACAGTTATCCAGGTGGAGAGAAGAGGGGAAAGAGCTGTATCCCATTTCCATTAACTTCAGCAGCTATCAAATCTATGATGATGATTTTGTGGAATTCCTTCTCTATCAGCTTGAACGCTATGATATTCCACATCAATATGTGGTTTTGGAAATAACGGAGAGTATCATTTTTGAAGAGAGCAGAAGAACAAAACTGGTATTTAAGAGGCTTGTGGAAGCGGGAATACAGTTACACCTTGATGATTTCGGGACAGGTTATAACAGCCTAAGCTATTTGCCTTATATTCCTTTGAATACAGTGAAAATGGATAAGTCTATTTTGGACAATTTCCTATTAGATAAGGGAGATGTAGTAAAAAATCTTATCGGTATTATTCATGAGCTCGGAAAAACGGTGATTGCCGAGGGAGTAGAGGAAGAATGGCAATATAAAAAACTTCTGGAGTACAACTGCGATGTTCTGCAAGGCTATCTCTTTGGCAGTCCTCTACAGGCAACTGAGATTAGCTCTTGAAAAATAGATAATTTGTGCTAGAATAAACAAGCATAAACTGTGCAATTTGTATTAAAATGGAGAAGAAGAGGGAAAAATTTAATACATGAGTGTTGTCGAACGCATTGCGTACGGCATTTCTTGTGGCGGGGTGCTTTTGAAATCAAAAAGCAGAAGGAGCAGAAGGATGAAACAGAAAAGAAAGCTACTTGCGATCTTTATGGCAGCTGCAATGGCATGGCAGGGCTTAAGCCTTTCTTATGCCGAGGAAATCAGACCGGCTGCAGCATCGGAAAGCAATGTTACTACGGGAAATACTGCAAATACGACGGAGAGTAGCGGTGTTCCTTCGGAAGAAGATATTCGTGCACAGCAGGCGAAAGATGAAGAAAATAAAGCTCAAGCAGCCACTGCAATTGAGAATACGGCAACGGGAACGCAGGAAGCGGGAAATGCTGAGGCTTCTAAATTAATTGCTGCGAATGTTACGGAGGCATCCTTTCTAAATAAGGACGGGAATCCATATGACGGATCTCCTGTTAGTCAAAAGACGAGTTTGGGAATTAAAATAAGACTTTCGGTGCCTGGAGGACAGAATATAAAGGCGGGAGATAAAAGCCTTATTAAGATAGCGGATTCCTTTAATATTACAGGCTCTGCACCGTTTACCCTTAAAAACGGTGAGGAAGTGTATGCAAGGGGAAGCTATGATATTTCCTCTAACAGTATTACTCTTAGCTATGAGAGCCCTGCAGAAAAAATGGCGGATATCCAGGCGGATTTCAAAGTATCCGTTCAGCTTAATGCAAGTGTAGAGCCGGAAAAGAAGGAAATCAGCGGAAGTCTTACAGTAAACGGCGCAGACAGTTTTCCTATTTCCGGAAACTTGAATTATATCGGTATAGAGAAGGACAGTGATTTTAAATTTGTAAAAGAAGTAAAGAGGAGTCTTGATGAGACGGTGGATTCTCAGACCGGTAATACGATTAAGTTACTGCGTTATCATGTCCTGATAAATCTAGGAGAAGCCAGAAACAATGTGATACTGAAGGATAGTCTCGGAGAAGGTGCATTTTCCTACTATATTGATGATGCTCATCCGGTAACGATTCGTAGAGGTGTCTGGGAAAGAGGAAGCTTTGCGGGCTCAGGTTGGAAATCCGATCCTATTAACGGAAAGAACTGGGATTTGAGAAATAAAACGAAGACTGACGGCGCGGAAAGAATTCATGCTTTGGAAAAGGCATTTAAGTCCTCGGCTCCGGGAAAGAAAAGTTTTCAGCTTAAGCTTGGCAATGTTTCTTCGGAGGAAGGCTTAGAGCTATATTACTATGTAAAGTTTGAAGGAATTCCCAAGGCTAACTTTGCTTATAGAAATAATGTGGAATTAAGCTCAGACGGAGGAAGCACCTTGACGGCAAGCTCCGAGAGATATTTACAAGAATTTGCGGGCTTAGAGGGTGAAGACTACAAGGTAAAGATTAAAACGGTAGATGAAGAAAACCGGCCGCTTTCCGGCGCGGTATTGGCCGTTGCCAACAGTAGTGGTTTGCAGGTGGCCGTAATCAGCAGTGATACGAATGGAGAAGCCAATCTGGAAGGCCTTCCAAGAGACAATTACACGGTGCAGGAAATGAAAGCACCGGAAGGCTATCTGCGTTCTTCCGATAAGTATAGGATTAATGCGGATCAGTTTGATCTTACTAAGGTTGCTATCTTAAATCTTAGTAATGTCAGAGCAGGACAAAAGCGCAGTATTTCCGTTAATTTGAAGTGGGTGGATGCCGGAAACCAGACTCAGAGCAGACCGGAAAAAGTGACGGTGGAGCTTCTTCAAAACGGACAAGGTACAGGAAAGACGATGGATTTAAGTCAGGCTAATGCATGGAAAGCCGATTTTACGGACCTTCCAAAGTACGATGATAGCGGTAAGCTTTATAGCTATAATATTCGGGAACAGGCTATAGAGGGATATAGTCCGGCTATTTCCGGAACTGCAGGTTCCGGCTTTACTTTAACCAATACGATTAACAAGAAAATCTCCATTCCGGTCACCAAGGTATGGAGTGGAAAGGGAGAGCATCCCTCTTCCGTAACGGTTCGCCTTTTGGCCAACGGAAAGCAAATTGCGTCCCAGCAGCTTTCCGCAGCAAACAACTGGCAGTACACTTTTTCCAATTTGGAGAGAAGTAAAAACGGACAGGAAATTCGTTATACTTTAACTGAAGATGCAGTTCCCGGCTTCAGCTCTACTCTTACAGGAGACAGCTCTACCGGATATGTCAATGTATTTACCAATACCAAGCTTTCCAATGATCCGAATAATCCCGGAAATCAAGCTGCGGCGGTAAATGGAGGAAAGGCTTCCGGTCAGACTGGCGCACAGAAGGAAAAAGAAAAGAAGCCGGTACTTGGTGCTTCCCGTGATGAGAAAACGGATAGTAAGGCTAAAAATTCCGTAGTTCTGGGAGAGAGCAGAGAAGCTGAACAAGAAGTGGAAGAGGCGGAGAGAGATACAAAGACGGGCGATCAGAGCAGAAGTCTGCAATACCTTCTTCTTTTCGGAGCTGCAGCCTGCGGCCTCTTTGCATTCTGCTATCAGGAAAAGAAGAAAAAAAGAAATTAGCAAAAGCAGTTTATTGCTTTTCCTTTGATATCTACTAAGAATGTGTCGGTATGCATTTTTAATGTTTCTATTCTTAGCTACTGAATGCCTAAGCAAGAAAGCTTTTACGATAAAAAAAGATGATGCAGCTATGCATCATCTTTTTTTACTTCATAACAAATATTTGACTTATTGGGAAAAACGAGCTTACAGGAAAGTCGTTGATTGTGAGTGCTTAATATCTTACTATATCGAGTGTCATGCAGTGAGGAGCTTACTTGGTATCCGCTTTTCTTTTTTCTAATTGAAGCCAAAGAAGGAAAGCGTAGCCGGAAAGTAAGAAAAGTACGCCCCAAATACTTAAGAAAGCCCGGTCTATGGTCTGCACAGTCACTCTGGAATGCCGTCTGTTTACCCCTTCTACCTTGGGCACGGGAGAATTTAGGATAGGCACATTAATAGGTGTGGGTTTTGATTCTCCGGCAACAGTCGGTGTCGGCTTGGGATTTGGCTCCGGTGTCGGTTTGGGATTCGGTTCCGGAACAGGCTTTGGATTGGGATTTGGTTTCGGATTCGGAGTGGGAATATCCGAGGGATTTTTTGTATTTGTAATGGTAAAGCCTTCCGCAGCTGTTCCGCTTACCGATACACTATAGCCCTCGATAGGCTCTTCCGTAACTGTGTAGAGAATTTCATGTCCATCCGTCTCGGCCCATTTGGGGAGATTGGAAAAGCTTGCCTTCCACCCCTCTCTTTCTGAAAGTGTTATTCGATCAACTTCATCGTCATCCGCAAGAAGAATAAGTTCTACTTGCTCGGTGCTTTCTCCAATCCATATTTTTTCTACCGGTATACTAAGGCCGGGGACATTGGTTAGGATAAAACCATCCTCTTGACTACCTCTTATCCGACAGGAATAGCCTTCCGGTATTTTTTCCTTCACAGTATAGAGGTACGGTTCATCATAAACATCATATTTGGGAAGATTCGTAAAACGCAGTTTCCAGTTACCGCTACGGTCTTTGATTTTCTCAGTACCCAGTAAAACAAGATTTTCGGGTGCAGATGCAGTACTTCTGTATAGCTCTATTGTTATGCTTTCAGGCCTGTTTTCTGGAGAATCTCCTATCCAAAGCTTCGTTACCTCCAGCTCCAGGGTTTCGTGTTCTCCCATGATAACGGTTCCGTTTGATCCGATTCCGCCTCCATTTATTGTGGAAGTATTTCCGCTTATCTCTACTTCCGCCAGACTTTCTGCAGCTTCATCTTCTTTTATATCTGTATGAAGTAAAAGTACTTCATCCTTATTTCCATTTAAGATTCCGCTTAATTTGTTGAGCGGGACTTCTTCTCCGGTATCATCCTTCCAATGATAGGGGCTTCCTCCCGGCATAAAGGGAGAAATAGAATAATGAGGAGATCCGGAATGCGCGATGTTTAAGGAATAACCGGATTCAATAAGTATATCTTGCGCTCTTAGTGAAAAGTTTCCGAAAATACCGACTCCATTTTTGACATTAATTTCCGTAGAGGAAGAAGGGCAGGAGGCATATCCGCCACCTCCTAGACCAGAGCGGTTATTCTTAACCACGGCATTTTTTAAGTACAATATACCGTTGTTTCTGTTATTCACAAGGGGGTCTTCGCCATTGACATAGATTCCGCCTCCGCCGAAGAGGGCTTTGTAGATTCCATTTCCGATTACTTTGTTTTTGGTGATTTTACCGGAGGAAATATTGGCAACGGAATAGCCGTTGCCTGTTCCGGCCTGCACATAAATTCCTCCACCGGCAGAACCGGCTTTATTCTCACTGATCGTACCACCGGTCATATTTAAAGTACTCCCCTTTACCACATCAATCAGTGTACCCAGAGAAATTCCTCCTCCGAATTCTTCAGAGGAATTATTTGTAATCAGAGCATCTCCACTTAAGTTTATGACAGCATCACGAAATGCGGCAATTCCTCCACCTGCAGAATTCTTATCTCCGTTATATACTTTTCCGGTGGCCCTGTTACCTTTAATGGTGCCGCCGCTCATGTTGAAGGTGGAAGAATCCCAGAGGCAAACACCCCCGCCAATATAGGCACTGTTGTTCTGAATCACTCCTCCGGTCATATTCAGTGTACTTTCCGATTCGTGAAAAGGATCATTAAAGACATTTATCGCTCCACCATAGGCATCCAATTGTTCACCGGGAACAGTAACAAAGTTGTTTTGCAGAACGGTACCGTCTTCAATTGTTAGATTACCATACATACCGATAAGGGATTTTTGAGCCTCCTGCCCGTCCTTCGCCCCGCCGTCTACCGTAATATCATGTAAAACAGCCTCTTTACCTTCTTCTATAAACAAAAGATAGCCTGTGAAAGAAGGGTCACGCTTTAGTATGGCATTTGTTCCATCCAGAGTGATTTCACCGGAGATATCTACGGTACTCAGTACATATATGGTCTTAATGTCTAAGTTATTCTTAGCCAGTTCTTTGGCTTTGGCAAAGCTCTGAACTGCTGTTGCTTCCGTTTCTCCGTTCCAATCATCATCTCCGTTCTCTTCATCCAAGTAAATACAATTCTCTTCAGCATAAACTTTTTGCAGATCTGATGGCAGAAGACCTGTTAGAAAAATCAAGGTGAGTAGAACTAGTAAGACTGATCCCACACTCCACCGAATCTGCTGTAAAATGAAATGAGCATATTTATTCATAAAAACACCTCCTTACTCCGTTTTCTATTGTTTTGCTCGCCATTTCTTTTACAGGATTCGACTTTTAACGTAATAAGAGTATAGCAT
>CAUTEL010000064.1:0-8052 GCA_963537185.1 uncultured Oribacterium sp.
TTTTGTGAATTTTTTCTCAATAGTGCTAAGATAGAAAGAGCAGTTCCACTCAAGTATTCTGTTGACAACATGCATTAGATTATGGAGGGAAACATGAAGAAATTAGAAGGAAAAGTCGCATTAATTACCGGTGCAGCGGTTGGTTTAGGAGAAGGCATCAGTACCGTTTATGCCAATTACGGCGCTAAACTCATTATGGTTGATTTGGATCCCAATGCGGAGAAAACCGCAGAGAGATTAAGAAAAGAGTACAATGCGGAGATTATCACCGTGGTAGCCAATGTTGCCCATAAGGATGAAATGATTGCTGCCGTAAAGAAAGGAATCGAAGCTTTCGGAGAGATTAACATTGCCTGCTGTAATGCGGGAGTTTGTCGCTTAGCCCCCTTCGAAGAATTTACGGACGAAATGCGTGACTTCCATATCGATGTAAATATTAAGGGTGTATGGAATACCTGCCAGGCCGTCATTCCGGAGATGTTAAAAGAAGGAAAGGGAAGCATCGTGATTGCCTCCTCCGTTACCGGAGACATCGTGGCCGATGCCGGAGAAGCTGCTTACGCTATGACAAAGTCCGCTTTAGTCGGTCTGACCAAATGTTTAGCGGTTGAGTATGCAAATCGCAATATTCGTGTGAACTGTTCACAGCTCGGCTATGCTCGTACCCCGATGGTAGAGAAAATGGCCGTAGAGTCCAATCCGGAAGATCCCGAATCCGCAATTCAGAGCATTGCTGTCGGCGTTCCCATGAAGCGTCTTGCAAAGCCGACCGAGGTTGGTGAGCTCTTTGCCTTCCTGGGAAGTGACGAATCCAGCTACTTAACCGGATCCCAGATTGTCATCGATGGCGGATCCACCTTACCGGAAACCATGTCCATCGGAACCAATTAATTTTGAAAATTGAATCCAGACTTACTATCCGAGAGACGGAAGTAAATCTATTGTTTTAAGAAAAAGAAGTCTAAAAAGGGGCTGTAAAAATTACTTTGATTTTTACAGCCCCTTTTTCTACGATCTTTCGTTAATCCCTTGGGCTTGATCTATTCCGAACTGATAATCCCTTTATTTACCGCTTCTTCGTATTGGAAAACCGCCTGATTATACTCCAGCCTTGCATTCTCATAGCTGTTCTCGGAGGACAAAGCGTCGAGCTCCATGCCTTCCGCTTCCACTCTTCCGATAAGGCCCTGCTCCCGCATACGGAGCGCCCTGTCTTTCTTTAATTTTGCGAGGGAAGAGCTGCTTTCGGCTTGCTTCAAAGAAAGTCCTTTTGCTTCGACATTTTCCCACAAGTCTTGCAGGCTGCTGCGAATATTCTCCGCCTTTTCAAACTGCTTCTGCTTCTTCTCAGTCCAGCCCGTAAGATTCTTATCTTTTTCCCGAAGAAGCTCTCCATACTCTCCGTTCCTTGCCAGAACCGCCTGATAGTCCGCCTCCGGGTTTCTTCCGTTTAAGAAATCTCTCGTAAAATCCGGAACGGGCTCTATCGTAATATTCTGGTAACTGTTCATGTGCCAGCCCAAACTTAAACCGATGTTTCGCTTCATCGTGTCCAAGCCGTCCTGAAGCTTCTTCAAATCCGCCTCGGCATTCTTTAAGGAAAGCTCCATGGCGGTTACATCATTTTCCGTAGCCTTTCCAAGGCTCTGCTCTTTTCTCAGCTTTTCCAGGCTGCTCGTCATAAGACTGACACGCTTTTCCAGTAATGTCCTCGTATTTTCCGTCCGCGCATAACTGAAAAGAAGGTTCTGCATGGCATCCGAAAGTACGGCTTTCCCTGTCACAAATTGAGAACGAATGCTTTTTTCCGTCTTCTTTTCCGCCTTTGTCATTTCCTTATCCGTCTTCGCCAGTTCGGTAAGCGCATAATTGGCTTCCACCAAGCTGCTGTCCAAACCGGGAAGAATCCTCTTACTGCTCTTCACCTTTTCCAGCTTAGCTATTTCTTTCGTAAGGGCATCCTTTACCGTTTTATCCTCGGTACTTTCCCTTTCGTCCTTTAGTGTGGCAATATTTTCCGAAAGGGCATCCAGAATATCCGCTTTCTGCTCTTTTACCGCTTCTTTCACTCCCTGCATTCCCTTTGTACTTTGGGAAATAAGATCTTTCTCCATTTCCGCAATGTTGCTATAGCGATTAACCAGCTCCGGCACCTCATAAAAGGAAATGCGGTTATCCTCCAAATCCCAAGTCGGATTGCTTCCTGCTGAATTTGTCGCGCCTGCATTCGTAGTTTCTGCGAAAGATGGAAAGGCGGAGAGACAAAGTAAAGCCGCGCCGAAAAGAGCCGCAGCTCTTCTCTGCCTACTTCCTTTCTTCTCACAATATTTTGCATTTCTTTTCTCATTGATCCTATACAACAATTTTCTCTCCTACTTTGTGTGTTTCACCGCCATAGGGCAATTCCCACTCTGCAAAATAAGCTTTACCTTGTAGCAAATGCCCTTTTCTCATCGTTTCCGAAGCTCTACTCCGTCATGGCAAGGCCGTTCACTCCGGCCCGATAATCCAGATATTCTTCCGTGAGCTTTAAATCCGCCTGCTTCTTCTGTAAGCCTGCGATAGTGTAAGCATTCTTTGCCTTATTGCGTGCCTTTAGGCTGACAGATCCTAATTTCAGCCCGCGCTCCGCCTTCTCATAAGCCTTCCTTGCATTTTCTTCCTGCAAAACAGCCTGTGTCTGCGCATCCGCAGCCTGCTTTAAGCTCTGATAACGGGAAAGCAGATCCGACTGAATCTTTTCCTTCTGATTCTCTATGCTCCTCGACAGATTCTCCCGATTTGCCTCTCCCTCGGAAAGATTTAGCTTTCTTGTGCTGATTTGCAGGCTTAAATTATTCTCTACCGCCCGCTTCGTATCTTCCGAAAGGGAAATCTCGTCAATGCTCTTCTTTTCCGTCAGCGGAATCGTCGGAAAAGCCGGCTCGGCATCCGCCTTCCAGCCAAGGCTTATCTGTAAAAGCTCGGAGGTCTTCCTTATACTGCTGTCCTCACTCCGTAACTGTAGCTCAGCCTGATCCGCTGCGGTCTGTGCCGTAAGAACATCGATTTCCGTAGCCTGTCCGATTGCCTTTTTTCTCTCTGCAGTCTCTTTTTCGCTTCGTGCATCCTCGAGATTTAAGGCATCGATCTGTCTTTGTAAAATAGTATTTTCTCGGCTGATAAAGGACTTCTTCACTGTCTCCGCCGTATTCTTTTCCGTCTGTTCTATAGAAAGCTTCGCAAGCTCCCTATCGCTGTTTTGCGCTACGGAATCCGCGGAAAAATTGCTGCTGTTACTCTGATACTGCATCTCTGCAAGAGCCTCGGCTACCGCATTTCCGTTTGCCGCAAGAAGAGCCTTCTCATAGGCCTCCTCCACTGCGGATCTCGCCGCTTCCACATCCACATTGTAACTGCCTCTCCGCTCACTGTCTCGGAAGTTTATCCAAAGAGAGGAGACTGTAGGGTTATATTCATGCACTAAGGCCTCGATTTCCTCCCAGGAAATCGTATTATCCCGAAGGCTCGCCCATTCCTCCGGACTTCTCTCCCTTTCATAGGAGGTCTGCTTAGGCGCAGTATCCACATTCTCCGAAAAACCGTAACGCCCCGCCGCAAATGCAGGCGTAAACGCCATGCTCATAACAATGCAGGAAATCGGTAAAATTAAAGCCTTGCTCTTCATCTTCTCCTCCAAAAAATCTATACCGTCACTAAGCCGCTTACAGCTTTTTACAAATATTCTTTGCCATCCAAATATAGCACAGCCGCTTTCTTATTTCTTTACAATTCTCTAGCAATACTGTGAACATTTGATGTTTTCTTCCGTCCATACATAATTCGGTAATACACCGGAAGGAGGAGAAGTGCAAGAAGGGTTGACGCGGTAAGTCCGCCCACATCCACAAGCGCAAGCCCCTGCATGAGTTTTCCATTTTCTCCGATTGCCATAGCCATCGGCACCATGGAAAGGACTGTCGTAAGCGTCGTCATAAGAATTGGGCGGAGTCTCGTAGCCCCCGACTCAATAATCGCCCTATCCAAAGGCATGTCTTCCCTATACTGATTTACCGTATCCACATAGAGGATCCCGTTGTTTACCACCGTTCCCACAAGCATCAAAAAACCGAGGAGGGAGGTCATGGAAATCGTGGCATCAAAGAGCCAAAGAAGTCCGAAGGAGCCTATCATGGCAAAGGGCACGGTGGTCATAACCATAAAGCTGAAGCGCAGAGACTCAAACTGTCCCGCCATCACGACAAAGACAAGGAATATGGCAATGGCTATAGCACGGAAGAGGTCTGTAAACTCTTCCCGCATATTTTGGCTTCTTATGCTTTCCGAAATCTGCATATCTTCTCCAAGATAAGATTCTACGAGAGCATCGATATCCTTCTTCGTTCCCTTATCCGCTTTTTCACTATAATGCGCACTGATGGTCACCTGATATTTCTTCGCTTCTCTAAGAATGGCGGCCGGAGAATCCGCAAAGTTCACCGTAGCAATGCTGTCCAAGGCCACTACTCCTCCGCTCGGTGTGGAAAAACGGATATTTTTTACCTCTTCCAGCGTGTCGAAACGGTCCTTCGGATACTCTATGCGGACATCCGCCTTTTCTCCGTCCAGATCCATTTTCATCACAGTCTTACCGCCCAAAAGCGTATTTAAGCTTTGTCCCAGCACAACAGGACTCAGTCCCTCTGCTGCGGCCTTAATCGGATCCACCTTCACAAGAAGACGCGGAGCGGCATTTTCCAAGCTGGAATGAATTCCCGTAAGGCTCTCCTTCTTTTGCATCTCGGATACAATGGCATTGCTCTTTTCTCTGAGAGTCTCTAAATTCGGGCCTTTCAGGATGACCTCATAGCCCTCGTTGGTCTTCACATCTTCATCACTGGCCCCGAAATTGGTATCGCTCACGGAGCTCACCTTAATCACTTCATTCGGCCTCGTTTCCAAGAGCCTTCCCCAAGCCTTTGCCTTATCCTTGGTAGACACGGAGCGTTTCTTCTTTAGATAAGCGGTTACCGTGCTGCTGCTATCGCTTCCGTAAAGAGCCTGAAAGCCGGTTCCGCCGCCTGCTAAAGTCGTATAGCGATCCACATCCGGATCCTTTGCCACCATCGCTTCAATTTCGGTAATCGCCTTATCTCTTTCCTCCAGATTCAGTCCCGGCTTTTGGAGAATGGAGATCTGCACGATGGCGCTGTCTATTTCAGGCATCAGCTCTGTGCGAATCTTCGTTGCCAAAAACAGAGAGAACAGAAGAATCAGGAAGGTCCCGAGTACTACCGCTTTTTTATGACGGAGGAAGCGCCCTATGATGTCCCTGTAGGAATCCTGCATGCTCCTTACCGCCTTATAAGCCGGCGCCTTCTCATTCTCTTTCGGTTTGTAAAGGGTAAAGCAAAGCGGGACTATGGTAATGGCGGAAAGAAGGGAGGCCAGCATACAGAAAACAATCGTAAAGCCAAGCGGTTTAAAGTATTGGCCGGAAATCCCCTTTAAGAAGCCCAGCGGAAGAAAGACCACACAGGTCGTTAAGGTAGAGCCGAAAACCGATGCTCCCACTACCGCTACCGCGTTAATTGCCGCTTCCTTTCTAGACCGTCTTTCCTCCCGATACTCGTCCATAGCACGGAAGGAGGCCTCCAAAACTACAATGGAGTTATCCACCATCATGCCTACTCCGAGCACCAAAGCGGAAAGAGTCAGCATATTCATGCTATAGCCCATCGCATACATAAAAACAATGGCACCCAGAATCGCCATCGGAATGGAAGAGCCCACAATGAAGGAGGCCTTCCAGTCTCCGAAGAAGAAGAAAATAATGGCCATGGAAATGACTACCGCCATAATCATGGTCTGAAAAACGCTGGAAAGAGAGGATTTGATACTGTCCGCATTGTCTTGGATAATATGAACGGAAAGATTCGGATTTTGTGCTTCCAAAAGCCGAATCGTCTCCTTTACCTCTCTACTCATGGCAATATCGGACTCGCTTTGTGTCTTGCTTAAGCTAAGACCTATGGTATCTTCCCCGTTATATCTTCCGATACTGCTCTTATCCTCCAAGGCTTCGGAGACTGTAGCCAGATCTCTTAAATATAGAGTATTTCCCGTCCCGGTAATAATCGGTAAATTTCGAAGCTTCTCCATCGTGGAATAGTCCTCCGAAACACTCAGAGAAAGCTTCTGCTTTCCGTAATTGGTGCTTCCGGCGGGATAGGTAAAATCGGAGGCCTTAATCATCTGCATCAAGCTTTCCATAGTAAGATGATACTGGGCAAGTTTTTCCTCGGAAAGCTCCACACGAACATACGATGCCTGTCCGCCGGAAAGAGAAACGGAGGCTACGCCGGACAACTTCTCCATTTCCGGCTCAATATTGTTTTTCACATAGTTATAAAGGTTAGCCTTTGTTTTATCCGAAATAGCAAGAACCATTCCCGCTTGGGCATTGATATCGAATTCAATATAGTCGGGATCCTCCGCATCATCGGGCAAATTGCCTTTCAGAACATCCAGCTTCTTCTTCAGCTTGTCATAGGCTCTGTCCATATTGGTGCCGTAGCGGTAACGAATGATCACCATGGAAATATTTTCCATGGATCGGGACTGCACCTCCTGCACATCGGAAAGCAGGGAAACCTCTTCTTCTATAGGCTTTGAAACAAGCTCATCTATATCCTCCGGAGAGGCCCCGGGATAGACGGTGGACACAATCATATAAGGAAAGTTCATGTCCGGAAGCAGCTCCATTTTCATAGTTGTAAAAGCAATAAAGCCAAAAAAAAGTAGAGAAAGCACCGCCAAAAAAGTGGATACCGGGCGGCGCAAAACCAATTTTGTAATCGATATCATCCGCTTCTACCCCTTTTCTTCCTGCGAGCTTTCCTCGTGGACGGACTCTTCCTTTACAGGCTCTTCTTTCTTTTCTTCCTTTGCAACTTCCATTTCCTCATGCAGTTTGACCTTGGCCCCGTCAAACATCTCGTTGTTCCAGGAAGAAACCACCTTATCCTCCTTCGTAAGACCGGAAAGAATCTCCGCCCTTTCCTCTCCGCTAAGTCCAAGCTCCACCTTCTTTTTCCGAAGCACGCCTTCATTTTCCTCTGTACCTTCAAAAATATATACAAAGGCTTCTCCGTTCTCATAGTAAATCACATTAAGGGGAAGAGTATCTACCCCGCTCCGACTCTCCTTTACCAAACTAAGCTTTGCCTTCGAGCCCTCCGGAAAATCGGTGTTTTCCACCTCCGCCTTCACCGGAAAAAGACCGGTCTTAGGGACAAGCACCGAAGAAATCTCCGTGATGGTTCCGGAAAAGTTCTCCTTTCCTTTTTCGAGCATAATACTCTGCCCGACGGAGAGATTTTTCACAAGCTCTTCCGTTGCGGAAAAGAGAACTTGCTGTGACCCGGCTCCCATCAGAGTGGCAAGCTGAGTCCCTTGCGGAATAAAGGCTCCCTTTACGAGAATACTGTTTTGTAAAATGCCGTCCGCAGGTGCAGTAATTTCGGAAAATTCCACTTGGGTATCGTAATTCAATTTTGCCGCCTTAAGCTGCGCTTCCGCAGCCTTTGCCTGTGCATCCGCCGCTTCAAAATCCTGTAGGGAAATATCGCCGGAATCCTTCAGTGCCATGAGCCTGTCTCTAGTGTCCCGGGAGACCTTCTCCTGTGCCTTCGCCTGCTCTAAACTGTACTTTGCGGCAGCGATCTGCTTCTCATTATCCAGGAGGGCAATCTTCTCCCCTTTTTTCACTTCATTTCCATTTTCCTTGTCAATTTCCAAAACTTCTCCGGAAATCTTGCTGAGTAAAAGAAATTGTTCATTTGCGGAAATCTCTCCGAGGAGCTCCTCCTTTACCGCTATGTCTCCCTTCTCCACGGAAATACAAGTAACTCTCGGAAGAGCCTTCACTTCCACCTCTTCCTGCGGTTTTATGATTCGACGAACAATGAAAAAAGACAGCACCGATAAAATTATCAGAATAGCGATTGCTTTTAGCCCTTTTTGCATGGTTTTCCTCCCTTATTTCTACCTATATAAAGGTCTATACAGATG
>CAUTEL010000065.1:0-7975 GCA_963537185.1 uncultured Oribacterium sp.
GCGGAGGAAAAGAAGATATGGGAGTAGAGGAAAAGGAGTGTCTCGAAGAGGAAGTACAAGCAACTATTCTTACGGAAGAGACAGCCAATCTTGGCGGAAGGGACAACAACGAGGGAGCGGTGAAAGAATATCCCTCCGAATGGGAACACGATAAGAGAACGGATACAAAACGGAATTTTAGTGTGGAACGAAGCCGGCAAAATGGAAAAAAAGCTTTATTTGTGCTTTGCCTGTTTGCTATGATCTTTTCATTTTTACTTGGTGGAGCGGCTGTGTATATTTATTACTTCAGCAATCCTGCACTATATTTTTTGAAAAAGGAGAACAAAGAGGAAATTAATCTTTCCAGAGTAAGCAGGAAACTTGGCGATCTTCAGGATTTAATCAAGGAAAACTACCTTTATACGGAAAATGGAGAGGAAGCAGAGAATGGAATCTATAAAGGCTTTTTAAACAGCCTTTTGGAAGATGATCCCTATGCGGCTTATTTTACAAAGGAAGAAATAGAAGCGGCAGAGAGACAGCAAAAGGGCGTTTATCAAGGGATTGGCGCTTCTGTTTCCAAGACGGAAGAAGGCTTAAAGATAGAGTATGTGTATCCGGATTCTCCGGCAGAGAAAGGCGGTCTTCAAGCAGGAGATATTGTGCTAAGAGTGGACGGTATCTCGGTGAAGGACCTTAGCTTGGAATATGTTGTTCAAAATCTGGTTCAAGGTTTAGAGGGAAGCTCTCTGGAAATGGTCGTGCTTCGTGACGGTGAAGAGCAGAGCTTTAGACTGACCAGAGGAGAAGTGGTTATTCCTCCGGTGGAGAGCGGAGACGCTGCGGTTATGCTAAAAGACAGTTCTTTAGTGGAGGGGGAAATAGGCTATCTTTCTCTTAGAGGCTTTTATGAGGAGGCTGTGACAGAATTTATTTCCCGTTATGAAAAGGAAATAGAAGGACAAAAGAAGGCGCTTATTATCGATCTTCGCGGAAATCCCGGAGGAGATGTGGGGGCGGCAACAGAACTTCTTGATTATTTTTTACCGGACCATTTACCTAAGCCGAAGAAAAATACGGATACTTCCGGGGCGATTCAGTCTAAAACAGACAGGGAATTTGTAACAGGAGATACCTTGATGCTGTATACGGAAGACAAGCATGGCAATGGAAAGGAGTGGTACTGTAGTGATGAGCATGAAGTGGACATACCTATAGTAATCCTTCTAAACGAGAATTCCGCCTCTGCTTCCGAGCTCTTTTCAGGAGCTATGCAAGACTATGGAAGAGCTACAGTGCTGGGAACGCAGTCCTTTGGAAAGGGAATAGTGCAGACGATACGCTCCTTTGTAGACGGGTCGGCAGTGGAATTTACTACGCATTATTATTTCACTCCGGCGGCAAGAAATATTCATAAAAAGGGCATTACTCCGGATATCAAGGTCGAAATAGCAGAGGAAGACAGTGCAAGCTATCAGCAAGACAGAACAAAGGACAGTCAGCTGAGAAAAGCGGCAGAGACTCTTTATACTAATTTTATACATGGCTGATAGGGCTTATGCTATACTCCGATATATAGATAATTGCGATAGACGGGAAAGTTTAGAATTTTATTTTTGGGGTGCCAATGCTTTTCTTTATAGTAAATCCCTTATCCGGTAAGGGGCGCGGCTTAAAAATTTGGAAAAAAATACTGGAGAATAGTCAGTCCTTTTTGGATAAGGAAGGCTTTCAACTTTTCTTTACGGAAGGGCGGGGAAATGCTAAGACGATTGCCCGAAAGTTAACTGAAGATTCTCATGAAGAAAAAAAGATTGTGGTAATCGGAGGAACAGGGACTTTAAACGAGGTTGTGGATGGAGCCAACTTGGACGGAGATAATATTTCTCTGGCCTTTCTTCCCGTTTGCAAGGAAAATGGATTTGTTCGGGGCTTGGATAAGTGCTACAAGACCCCTCTTTCTATTCAGGCGCTTTTAGAAAATGAAGAGCGAAAACTGGATTATGGTATTGTGGAAGGACAGACAAGACATCGTCGCTTTGTGGTGGGGGCCGGAATGGGCTTTGATGCCGCGGTGATTGATGAACTTTTATCTGTGCGTTCCGAGATTTGCCCTAAAGAAAAAAGAAGAATCATGGAGGGGAAAAAGGGATTTTTCCAATTTCTTTGTAAAAGGTCGGGAACACTTGCCTACCTTTATGCCTTTATGAAGGGACTGAGAAGAGCTAAGCAATGCAAGGGCAGTATTATTTTGGACGGGGAAGAACGGATGGAATTCAGTCATATCCTCTTTCTTTCCATTCATAACCACCCTTATGAGGGGCGTTATGCTTTAGGAAAAGGCGCCTCTCCGGAGGATGGCTACTTGGACCTTTGTCTTGTGAGTACTAAGCATAAGCTGCGTTTACTTCGCATCATGCTGGCTTCTCTTTTCGGGTTTCACCGCTACCTTCCGGGAGTGCATTGCTACCGATTTAAGACTGCGGAGATTCATATGGAGGTACCGCTTCCCTTCCATATTGATGGGGAAAATGTTGGAAAACAGAAGGATATCAGCATATCTTGTCGTTCCAGAAGGCTTAGGATTCAGATTTAAAAAGAAAGAGGAAAATATGCGTGTTGGGTTAGGATATGATGTTCATCGTTTGGTAGAAGAAAGAGATTTGATTTTGGGAGGGGTGAAGATTCCCTACGAAAAGGGACTTTTAGGACACTCCGATGCGGATGTACTTTTACATGCCTTGACGGATGCCCTACTTGGTGCGGTATCACTGGGAGATATAGGGAGACATTTTCCGGACACGGACGAAAGATATCGGGGAATATCCTCCCTTATTTTATTGGAAAAAGCCTATGCTTTGGTGAAAGAACAGGGCTACAGTCTTGGAAATGCGGATATGGTGATTCTCATGCAGAGGCCTAAGCTTAAGGAGTATATTCCTGTAATGGAGGAAAATATTGCAAGAGCGCTTTCCGTTGAGAAGGGCAGGATTTCCGTGAAGGCTACCACGGAAGAAGGACTCGGCTTTACGGGGAAGGAAGAAGGCGTGGCGGCAAAGGCGATAGTCCTTTTGGAAGAGAGTGCAAACTAGCAATTTCGTCACAATTTTGACACAAAATTTTTATACTATGGGCCCGAAAGAGAGGGAAGTGTAATGAAAAAAATATTAGGAGTAATCTTTTCGGCTCTGCTCTTTGGTTTAGTGGCAGGGGGAATGATGGTGGGCGTGAATTACATTGCCCGGGAACAAAATATATATTCCATTGTGGAGGAAGTGCAGCCTAAGCAAGAGGAAAAGCGGGAGAGCAGCCCTTCTGAAATGAGGGAAACGGAAAAGAGCACGGCTCCTTCCGATACGGTGATTGCTTCCACGGGAAGCGGGAAAACCGTTACGGAAGTAGCAAAGGGGGCTATGCCCTCCGTTGTGGCGATTACCAATATGATGCGCTATCAGGAGAACGGTTTTTCCATTTTTGGCGAAATTCAGAGAGAGACAGAGCTTCCTGCCAGCGGTTCCGGTGTGATTGTGGGACAAAATGATACAGAGCTCCTTATTGCGACAAACAATCATGTGATTCAGGATTCCAACTCCCTGACCGTAAGCTTTATTGACGAGAGTACGGCTACGGCGCAGGTAAAGGGAACCGATGCTACGGTAGATCTTGCCTTGGTTTCCGTAAAGCTTTCCGATATATCTCCCGAAACGAGAGAGAAGATTAAGGCTGTGCAGATTGGCTCTTCCGATGACATGGAGGTTGGAGACCAGGTTGTGGCAATCGGAAATGCCCTGGGCTACGGGCAGTCCGTGACTACCGGCATCATTTCCGCAAAGAATAGAGATGTACAGACCAAGGACGGAGTTTCCAAGGGACTCATCCAGACTGATGCGGCTATAAACCCCGGAAACTCAGGCGGTGCACTTCTTAATATGAAGGGTGAGCTGATTGGAATCAATGTGGCAAAGTATGCGGATACCAATGTGGAGGGCATGGGCTATTCCATTCCTTCGTCTGCTGCGGAGAGCATCCTTTCCTCTTTATCGACTTTAACCACGAGAGACAAGGTTCCGGAGGCGGAACAGGGTGTGTTGGGGGTTCAAGTCAAGGATATTGATGCACAAACTGCGGAGAGCTTTGCTATGCCGAAGGGAATCTATATCTTTAAGGTTCTCGAGAATACCGGTGCGGATAACAGCCGGATTCAGGAAAGAGACATTATTACGAAGCTTGACGGACAGGGCGTTTACACTACTGCGGACTTAAAAGCACTCCTTTCCAAGTACAGAGCGGGAGAAGAAGTAAAGCTTACCGTGATGCGTCAGGACGGAAGCGGAAAGTATAATGAATTAGAGGCTACGGTTATTCTTGGAAGAGCAGCTGCTTTAAACGGAAACACATACAATGACGATGTCGAAAATACTCCTTCAGATAAGGGTTTTGAGGAACCGCAGGAAGATTCTTCGAACAGTGGAAACACGGAGGAGAAGAACAATAGCGGAAATGAGAACAGAGGAAAGAGCGGATTGGAAGGAAATAATCCCTTTAAAAGTTTTCAGGACTTCTTTAATGAATATAAGAGGTAAAAGCATGGCGAAGCGGTTTAGGGGGAAGAAATGATAGGACCCTATAGGAAGGTCGGTAAAGCTCCTAAAGAAACTTATAAGCCAAGCAATGAAGAAGAGCTTCCGGAGGATTTCCCTTCGGGGGCTTTTCCATTTCTTGACTAAAATAGGGCGAAGATATAAACTACAAAGAACGCTAAAGCTTAAGAAAAGAGGAATTTATGAAGATTTATAATACCATGTCGAAGGAGAAGGAAGAGTTCGTTCCGATTGAAGAAGGAAAGATTAGAATGTATGTCTGCGGGCCGACCGTTTACAACCTTATTCATATCGGAAATGCGCGTCCTATGATTGTGTTTGATACCTTTCGTCGTTTTATGGAGTACAAGGGGTATCAGGTGAAATATGTTTCGAACTACACCGATGTAGACGATAAGATTATTAAAGCTGCGGTGGAGGAAGGCGTAGACTGCCAGACTGTAACCGAGCGTTATATTGCCGAAGTCGAAAAGGACATGGCGGATCTCAACATCGAAGAGGCCTCCGCTCACCCGAAGGCAACGGAAGAGATTGACGGCATGGTGAATCTGATTGATGAATTGGAAAAGAAGGGCTTTGCTTATGCCGTAAACGGTACGGTTTATTATGATACAACAGCGTTTAAGCCCTACGGAAAGCTTTCCCATAAAAACATGGAGGATCTCCAGTCGGGACTTCGTGAACTCAAGGTTTCCGGCGAGGAAGAGAAGAAGAATCCGACCGACTTCGTGCTTTGGAAGCCGAAGAAGATGGGAGAGCCGTATTGGAAGTCTCCTTGGAGCGAGGGAAGACCGGGCTGGCACACGGAGTGCTGCGTTATGGCGCCGAAGTACTGCGGAGGAGCCTTAGACATTCATGCGGGCGGAGAGGACCTCATTTTCCCGCATCATGAAAATGAGATTGCCCAGTATGAGGCGGCACACGGAGAGCAGTTTGCCCGCTACTGGATGCACAATGCCTTTATTAACATTGACAACAAGAAGATGTCAAAGTCGCTCGGAAATTTCTTTACTGTGCGGGATGTGACTTCGCAGTTTGATCCGATGGTTCTTCGCTTCTATATGCTTTCCGCGCACTACAGAAGTCCGCTGAATTTCTCTAAGGAGCTGATGCAGTCCGCGAAGGCCTCTCTCGACAGAATCTTAAGCTGTATCTGGAGACTGGAGGATTTGCTTCCCCGTCTGAAAGAGAAGGGCATGTCCAAGGAGGAAGAGGAAGCCTTAAAGAAGGTAGAAGAATACACCGCTCTTTTCTCCGAGAAGATGGAGGATGACTTAAATACGGCAGATGCGATTACCCAGATTTTTGAACTTGTGCGCCTTGCTAACTCTACGGTAAATGAAGAGTCCTCCAAAGACTTCGGCTCCATCATGAAAGAGTCTATTGCTGTCCTCGTGCATGTACTCGGTATCCGTACGGAGAAGAAGGAAGAAAAGCTGGACGAGGGATTAGAAGAGCAGGTCAATGCTCTTATTGCAAAGCGTCAGGAAGCCAAGAAGAATAAAGACTTTACCGAGGCGGATCGGATTCGTGATGAGCTCCTCAGTATGGGTATTGCCTTAAAGGATACCAGAAACGGAGTAGAATGGCAGAAGATCTAAGGGAAAGCCTTGCGATGCAAATCCCCCCTTTAAGCCTAGCTTATGTGGGGGATTCTATTTATGATTTCTTTATTCGGGACAGACTGATTCGGGACTTTTCCGGTTCTTTGAACAAGATTAACAGCAAGAAAAAGGACTTGGTTTGTGCGAAAGCACAGTCGGACATTATGGAGTTTTATCTGGAAAAAGAGCTCCTTACGGAAGAAGAGCTTTCTGTATACAGGAGGGCAAGAAACCATAAGTCACAGAGTCGTTCAAAGAATTCCGATATCGGAGACTATCGTCGTGCCACGGGCTTTGAGGCGGTTCTCGGGTATTTACATTATCAAGATGAGGGAGAAAGACTGCAAAAGCTTATGGAGGCGGGACTTTCCTTCCTTTTGGAAAGAGAAGAGGGAAAATGAGAGAAGAGGGATATACCTTAGTAGGAAGAAATCCGGTTATGGAAGCCTTTCGTGCAAAGAAAACCATTGATCGTCTGTTTGTACAGGACGGCCTGAAGGACGGGCCGATTTTAAGCATCCTGCGAGAGGCAAAAAAGCAGGATACGGTGGTTGATTTTGTAAAGAAATCAAGACTCGATGAAATCAGCGGGGGAGAGGTACACCAGGGAGTGATTGCCTATCTTGCGGCATTTTCCTATGCGGAGCTTCCGGAGCTCCTTTCGATTGCAAAGGAAAAGGGAGAGGCGCCCTTCTTCTTTTTGCTCGATGGAATCGAAGACCCGCATAACCTTGGAGCCATGATTCGTACGGCAAATTTATGCGGTGCGCATGGAGTCATTATCCCTAAAAGACGCGCGGTAGGACTTACCGCGACTGTCGCAAGAAGCAGTGCCGGAGCCTTGAATTACACGAAGGTATGTAAGGTGACGAATCTCGTGCAGACTATGGACGAGCTGAAGAAAGAGGGGATGTGGTTCGTCTGTGCCGACATGGCGGGCGAGAGCATGTATAAGTTGAACTTGAAAGGTCCAATCGGACTTGTGATGGGAAGCGAGGGAGACGGGGTTTCCCGCCTTGTGAAGGAAAACTGCGATATGCAAGCATCTATCCCGATGAAAGGCGATATCGACTCCTTAAATGTATCCGTAGCCTGCGGGGTACTTGCGTATGAGATTGTAAGACAGAGAATGATGGGGTGAAAACTTAAGGCTTAGGAAAGCGAGATGGGAGTGCACTAAGCTATTAAGCAAGTTAAGATAGAGAGTAAGTAAGATAGAGAGCAAGTAAGATAGAAAGTAAGTAAGATATAGAGCAAGTAAGATAGAACGCAAGTAAGATATAGAGTAAGTTAAGGTCTAGGGAAAGGAGAGCGGCTTTGAAATCAAAGGGGAATTACCGAGTTGTGGAAAAGCTGTGGTTTTTTGCGCTCCTGATGTTTGCAGGCGGATTCTACGGAGGCTATACCTTTAGCTTACGAGGAAAAGTTTTTGCCAATGCGCAGACGGCAAATCTTGTCCTAATGATGCTCTCCTTTGGAAATGGCGAGTGGAAGAAGGGCTTTTATGCCTTTCTTCCTTTAACGGCCTATATTTTAGGTGTCTGTATGGCGGAATTCATTTCCGGGAAAATGAATCAAAAGAACAAGGGCCTTTTCGAGGAGAAGCTGCTTCTCTTTGAAGCCTTTGTTTCTTTTGTAATTGGACTGATGCCCGCTTCCGTACCGGATCATGTCCCGCAGGTCGCACTCAGCTTTATCTGTGCCATGCAATTTACCGCCTTTAGACAGGCAGAAGGGGTAAATATGGCAACGACCTTCTGCTGTCTCTTATACACATCTCCGAGCCCA